>NZ_JASFYM010000008.1 GCF_030055635.1 Methanothrix sp.
TGGAATTACCCCCAGTTTCCCGGGATTATTCCAGTCCTCAGGGCAGGTTGTCCACGTGTTACTGAGCAGTACGCTATGCCCTTCCGGACATTCAACTCGCATGGCTTAGTCGGACCCCGATAGCAGTAACCTCTGGCAGGATCAACCAGTATTACCATCGGCCGGAATTGGCTGGGTCGCCACTTGACCAACGTCAGACAGGGAGATCAAACTCCCGTCTCCACCCCAACAAAATGTACCGCAGAGCGGAACCAGTGCACTCATCCAAGCCTCCACGGCCCGTCTGCACCCGCGCCTATCTCCGCGATCTCTTCGCCACATCTTGGCCCTCATATGTAGGGTTTACTAGTATATAAACATTACGGTGCGATCTCCCGTTGAGATCGCATGATCGCCCTACCACAATATTCCTGTGTGTTTTGCGTTCGTCAGCTGCAGAGCACATCAGGAACGTGCTCTTCCTTGTGCAGTCCGTATATAAATGTTTCTGATCACGAATGATCGCGATGTATTTGGCAGGTCGTGTACTCGTATCATTTAACCCGCAGCTCGCAATCAGCCCATGCTCATGGAAACATCTCCGCTGCGGCACTTGGTTCGGTGAAATCGCTCAGCGATTCGAGGAAACAGCTCTTCAAAGCTCAGCCGACCACAAGATCTATCTCCGCGCCCAAGAGAACTCATGGAGATGGATCGCTCAGACGAGGATATACTATCACTCTTCGATGATACGGTTAGGGAATGGTGGATCAGAAGCTTTGGTGGAAGAGAGAAGCTGTTCACCCCACCCCAGAGGCTCGCAGTGCCACTGATCCACGCGGGGAAGAACGTGCTCATAAGCTCACCAACCGGATCGGGAAAGACACTGTCCGCCTTCATCTCCATAATAAACAGCCTCTTCATACTCTCCAGAACAGACGGCCTCGAGAACAGCGTGTACTGCCTATACATATCGCCGCTGAGATCGCTGGCCAACGATATACACAGAAACTTGGAGCGACCGCTGGCTGAGATACAGGAGATCGCTGCAGAGCATGGTATAGAGAGTGTGGAGATCAGGCACGCCATCAGGCATGGGGATGTATCATCATCAGAAAGGGCGAAGATGCTCAGAAAGACCCCGCACATACTGAACACTACGCCTGAGAGCCTGGCGCTGCTCCTGAACTCCCCGCGCTTCAGGGAGAAGCTCAGGACCGTCAGGTGGGTCATAGTTGATGAGATACACTCGCTTGCCGGATCAAAAAGAGGCGTTCACCTCTCGCTCAGCCTGGAGCGTCTGGAGGAGCTTAAAAGAGAGACGGGTGGGGAGAGCTTTGTGAGGATCGGCTGCTCCGCGACCATCGAGCCGCTCCAGGAGGTCGCCGCATTTCTCGGCGGCGCTGACAGGGAGGTTGAGATCATCGACACCCGGTTCTCCAGAAGGTTCGATCTGAGGCTGATATGCCCGGTGCCCGATCTCATCTCCACGACCCCGGGAGAGCTCAGCCGCGCGCTCTACGAGACCCTGGATGAGCTGATACAGGAGCACAAAAACACGCTCATATTCACAAACACCAGGAACGGGGCAGAGAGGATCCTCTACAACCTCAGGGCGAGGTATCCGAATCGCTACAACGAGAGCAACTCCGGATGCCATCACGGCTCTATGGGGAAGACGAGCAGGCTGGATGTTGAGGAGAGGCTTAAGTCAGGGGATCTGAAGGTCGTGACATCCTCCACATCGCTGGAGCTCGGGATAGACATGCCCCATCTCGATCTCGTCCTCCAGATAGGATCTCCAAAGTCTGTGGCTGCTCTGCTCCAGAGGATAGGAAGGGCAGGACACAGCCTGGATCAGGTTGTCAAGGGAAGGGTCGTTGTTCTCGACAGGGACGAGCTCATAGAGTGCGCAGTGATGCTCGGATGCGCAAGGGAGGGGTTCGTCGACAGGATACACATACCCAGAAACTGCCTTGATGTTCTGTGCCAGCACATCCTGGGGATGGCGCTGGAGCGGAGATGGCGGATCGATGATGCGCTGAGGATCGTAAGAAGATCGTACTGCTACAAGGACCTCAGCGAGGACGATCTGAGGTCTGTCATGCGCTATCTCTCGGGCGCCTATGCCGATCTGGAGGAGAGGAACATCTATGCGAAGATCTGGTACGATCCCGAGACGGGAGAGTTCGGCAAACGCGGCAGGAACTCCAGGATGATATACATGCTCAACCTCGGGACGATACCGGACGAGTTCTCCTGCGATGTCGTCACAAGGGATGGGAGATGGGTCGGGAATCTTGATGAGAAGTACCTGGAGCGGCTGTCGAAGGGCGACGTCTTCGTCCTCGGCGGCAGATCGTATGCATTCAGATACCGGCGCGGCGGAAAGATCTATGTCGATCCCACAGGAGAGCGCCCTACGATACCGAGCTGGTTCTCGGAGAAGCTACCTCTTTCATTCGATCTCGGCCTGAGGGTGCTTCAGTTCAAGGCGCACATGCTGGAGCTCATGAGGAGAGCTGATGAGGATGCGGTCGTTCAGCATCTCCTCGAGACGCTCCCGATAGACGAGAACAGCGCCAGGAGCATCTACCAGATATTCGAGCAGCAGATCAGATACCTCGGGGAGGACTCGGTCTCAACAGACAAACGCATCGTTGTGGAGGAGACACGGGACACCAAGGGGAGAAGGGTGTACTACTTCATGACCAACTACGGGCTCAGGTTCAACGACGGGTTCAGCAGGATGGTTGCGTACATCCTTTCAAGGGATGGGAGAAGCAATGTTCTGGTCTCGATCGCGGACACAGGCTTCATGCTATCCATCCCTGAGAGATCGAGGGCTGATCCCATTGCAGCTCTAAAATCAATCAGGCCAGAGATGTGTGAGGATCTCCTCAGGAGGGCGGTCGAGAACACGAACCTCCTGAAGAGGGTCTTCAGGATAAATGCCACCAGGTTCTTCATGATCCTGAGGAACTACATGGGGCACAGGAAGAGCGCGAGGAGACAGCAGGTATCCGCAGATATGCTCATAGGTCTCGCAAAGCAGCTCGAGGACTTTGCAGTTCTGAGGGAGAGCTACCGCGAGATAATCGAGGACAAGTTCGAGCTCGACAACATAAAGAGCGTTTTTGGAGCGATAAGCACCGGAAAGACAGAGATCGTGAGAAAGACAAGCCCGTCGCCTGGGCCGATGGCATTCGGAATAGCATCCATTGGCGCTCCCGATGTCGTTCTGGCGCAGGACAGGCTCGCGCTCCTGAAGGAGTTCCAGAGAAGGGTTATGGAGAGGATTGCTGGAGAGAGTGCAGCGTGAGCATCGAGGATCTGCAAGAGCATCTGATTAAAAGGTTCGATTTTCTTCTCGGATCGATCTATATTAAAGAGACGAAGACCTGTGTGCTCTCTGATATTCACATAGGTCTGGAGGATGAGCTCTTCGCCCAGGGTCTCGTCTTCCCGCTGAGGGAGCGCGAGGAGCTTCTGCGAAGGATTGATGCAGTGCTAGAGAGATTCAATCCCAGGAAGTTCATTCTCGCCGGCGATGTGGTGCACTCATTCGGACGGGCTGATCAGAGGATACGAAAGAAACTTGAGCTCATATTAAATAGAATTCGTTCGTCATGTGAGCTGATTCTCGTTTCAGGCACACATGACGGGATGCTGCCATACATGGGATACAGAGCTCAGAGCAGATATGATGATGGCGGGTACACGGTATCTCATGGTGATGAGGACCTGATGGAGCACGGCCATCTGATAATTGGCCACGAGCATCCGGTGCTGGATGTGGAGATGATGCGCATACCGTGCTACCTCTTCGGCAGGGGTATCATGGACGGCATGGACATCATGGTGCTGCCTGCTTTCAACCTGCTATGCCAGGGTGTGGCTGTGAACCATATCGAGAGCTCCGATCTGCTCTCACCCCTGCTCAGGAGGATTGACACCGGGGAGCTCCATCCTGTGGTCGAGATGGAGGGGGAGGTGATGGTCTTCCCGGAGATCAGGCGCATGTAGTGGGGGCGTTCCCCCTTCCGTTCATGATCCTCCATGCAGCTCCTGGAGCTGCGTTATCCTCCTCAGCTCCTCCCTGAGGGACTCCGGCAGGCCCTTTATCTCCACGTCCAGGAAACCTCTGACTATGACGCCGGTCGCCTGATCCTTCGTCAGGCCCCTCGCCATGAGGTACTCAAGCTCCTGCTCTGAGATCTTGCCGACAGCAGCCTCATGAGACATGTCGAGGCCGCCGCATCTGCCGTCAAGCTCCGGTATGGAGTCGATCCTCCCCTTCTCGGAGAGTATCAGCCCGACGCATTCGAGATGCGCCTTGACATCAGGCACCTCTCCGATCATCTTCCCGCGGGTTATTATCTCACCGCCGACCGAGACCGCTCTTGTTATGGAGTCGGCGCTGCATCTGGGCGCCCTGAGCACGACCTCACTGCCTGTGTCGAGGTGCCCCTCCTTCGCATAGAGGACGGTGTTGAAGCTTGCTACCGCTCCTGGCCCATCCAGTACTGCCTTCGGGTATGTCTGCAGGGTCTTCGCAGGCGTCAGGCAGATGTAGTTGTTCGAGAGGGTGGCGCCCTCCTCCATGTATATTGCTGTCCTGGGCCTGACCTCGACCTCACGCCCCCAGTTGTGGATCATTGTGAAGCTGACGTGCGCGCCCTTCTTTATGAAGAACTCAGACACGCCGATGTGCAGACCCCTCTGCACATGGCTGGGCGTCGTGCATCCTGTTATTACATGAAGCTCGCTGCCCTCCTCCGCTATAATTATGTTATGCACTCTCTGATTCAGGTTCGTCTGCCCGAGATAGAGACAGCTCTTCAGCGGGAATATCGTCTTCGCGCCCCTCTTCGCCCTCAGGAAGTACCCTGCAGGGGGGTGAAGCGCAACATCTGCTGTGTACTTGTCCTGGTCCACAGGCACAAGCTTCCACCAGTAATCCTTCAGCCCATCATACTTCTTCAGGGCAGTGGCTATATCCAGCACCTCGATCCCCTCTGTGGAGGATCTCGCGACCACAGGCGTCTGATCCATCTGGATGTATGCGCCGCCGACCTCTTTCTCCAGACTCACGCCAACGCCCAGCGCTGCCTTTTTGACATCCTCCGGTACCTCCTCGAGGCTCTGAACCTCTTCATGCGGCTTCGCCTCGACATCGTACTTCTCGAGATCCACGTCCGGGCCGTAGGTCGCCTTCTTGCCCAGAGCCTTCCTCGCCCTCTCAGCTATGTCGGACATAGGCACCTGGCACACCCCTCGTATCCTCTTGTCTTGATCTGCTCCAGTATCTCCCTCGGGCTGCCTGTGCAGACGATCGTGCCCTCAAGCATCACATGTGCTTTGTCTACCGAGATGTAATCGAGTATATGGCCGAAGTGTGTTATTATTATCCCAGACCGGATCCTCTTGCTGGGCTTCGTGTCCTTCTCGGTGAGCTTGTTTATCGCCCTCCCGATGAGCTTTATGTTCTCCAGATCCACTCCCGAATCAGGCTCATCCAGCATCACAAGCTCCGGCCTCTGCGCAAGCAGCTGGGCCATCTCGGATCTCTTGATCTCCCCTCCGGAGAACCCGCGGTTGACCTCGCGATCCGCGAACTCCAGGAAGTTCATCTCCCTCAGCACCTTCTCCGGGTTTGCCTGGGGGTTGCACAGCTTTATGAGATCCTTCAGCTTCAGCCCCCTTATCGCAGGCGGGCTCTGAAACGCGATCCCTATCCCCATCCTGGCCCGTTCATCCATCGGCAAATAGGTGATATCCTTCCCTTTGAACAGTATCCTCCCGCTCTCCACGACATATCTGGGCACGCCTGCTATTGTATTGAGCAGCGTGGTCTTGCCGCAGCCGTTCGGCCCGAAGAGGGCATGATTCTCTCCACGATCGATCTTGAGGTTTATGCCCTTCAGAACCATACGGCCGCCGATGCTGACATGCAGATCCTCTATCTCAAGCAGCCCGAACACCTCCAGGGGTTGGTAGAGTTCTGTTGAGATCTCAGTTTATTTACACTTTCGCATCAGACCGCGAAGCCCAATGAAGGGAATTAGAGCCGTATACAGCAGGGACCTGAGAACGCGGAGCTCTAGACCACATCCACGATGACGCTCCCCTGAACATCTCTCCCCATGGAGTCACGTACCTTCACGACTATGAGATGCTCGCCCTTCTTCAGCCTGCTCGAGTCGACCTTTATTCTGCTCCCCGACCCCAGGTACCGGTCCATGCTCGACCACCATTCGTAAGTGTACGGGCCTCTTCCGCCGCTCGCAGCTGCCTCCATGACCACAGGGCCTCCAGACAGAACAGCTCCCGCCTTCGGGGAGATGATCTTCGCGGTCAGCTCAGGAGAGAGCGAGGCTGTTCGGGAACCATCCCGCTCGAGACAGCCGGATGCGAGAATGAGAACCAGTACAGAGATGACCACTATCGACCTCATTTTGACCTCCAAAGAGAAGCTTTTGTACTGCCAAAGCGAGTCTTCGAAGCTGCCTGAAGATACCTCTGGCAGGATATCAAACTGTTGCTTTACCTGTGCTTCCTCTCGGGCCTGATGGATCTTGCGCCATACTGCCATCAGACCTGGATCGCGGATCTGAACCACTGATCGTGCTGAAACGCAACCTATGACATGAGGCTCCATTAAGCCTGCAGGTCAGCAATGAACCCATGGTGCATCAGATCGTTCAGATCCTAAATCCCAGGAGGCATGAGCGGTGGCCTGAACACTCCCTTCTCAGTTACTATCGCACTGACGAGCTCAAGCGGTGTGGCGTCGAACGCAGGATTGTAAACCTTAACGCCATCCGGCGCAAGCCTTGAGTCTCCTAGACGTCTGAGCTCATCTCCGCTTCTCTCCTCGATCACTATCTCGCTCTCATCGTGTGATGCATCGAAGGTTGAAAGCGGCGCTGCCACATAGAATGGAACTCCGTGTGCTTTAGCGAGAACAGCGTGCGTGTATGTTCCTATCTTGTTGAAGACCGCATCCCTCGTGATCCTGTCAGCTCCCACTATCACACTGTCGATCATGCCCCTGCGCATTAGGATGCCGGATGCGCTGTCGCACACCAGGGTCACATCTATGCCGTCCTCCATCAGCTCCCAGGCGGTGAGCCTCGATCCCTGGTTCAGGGGTCTGGTCTCACAGGCGTAAACATGAATCTCCTTCCCATCCAGCACGGCCTGGCGTATCACTCCGAGCGCGGTACCCCAGCCGACGCAGGCAAGCCTGCCGGCGTTGCAGTGCGTCAGAACCCTGTCGCCATCGCTCAGGAGCCTTGCGCCATGTTTGCCGATCATTTTATTGATGACCAGATCCTCCTCGGCGATCCTCTCAGCCTCGCGAAGCGCGATCTCGCGAACCTCATCAGCGACCTCTCCCGACCGGGCAGCTCTCAGAACCCTCTCGACTCCCCATGAGAGGTTGATCGCTGTGGGCCTGGAGCCTTTAATCATCTCCGCAGCGATCTCCATCTCGTGCAGCACACCATCCCTGTCAGGAAATCTGGACCTCATCGCTGCAAGGGCGACGCCGTACCCACCGGCAGCGCCGAGCGCGGGCGCGCCGCGTATCTTTAGGGAGGTGATCGCGTTTACGAGCTCCTTCACGCTTCTGATCGTGATCACGACAAGCTCCGCAGGAAGCCTGGTCTGGTCGATGGTTTTTATACCATCATCCCACCAGATGGTCCTGGACTCAGAGATCATCTCTCCTGATCACCTCCACCCTCCCGTGACGCGCGAGGTGAAGCTCATCTATCTTCGTGAATATCCCGTGCTCGACAACCCCCGGTATCTGCGATATCTCCTGAGATAGAGAGACAGGATCCCTGATCTCTCCGAATGATACGTCCATCACAAAGTTCCCGTTGTCAGTGATCACCGGCCCATCTTTCATACGGGCCTGACGGATCACAGGGGACCCGCCGATCCTCATGAGCTCCCGCTCGACGACCCTTGCCGCGAAGGGCAGCACCTCTACAGGAACTGGTCTGCTCAGCACCTCCACATACTTCGATCCATCTGCCACAACCACGAAACGCCTGGCGGCGATCGATACCACCTTCTCTCTGGTGTGCGCCGCACCTCCGCCCTTGATGGCGTTCATTCTTGTATCGATCTGATCGACGCCGTCTATGGCCAGGTCCAGCACCGGATTTTGTGACAGTGTTGTCAGCGGAATCCCGCACTCTATCGCCAGCGCCTCTGACTGATAGGATGTTGGAACGCCAAGAACATCGAGGCCATCATCCACCATCCTCCCGATCGCTCTGATCGTCCATGCGACCGTGGAGCCTGTGCCGAGGCCCACGACCATGCCATCCCTGACGAGCGATGCAGCAGACTCGCCGGCGAGCTTTTTTTCATCGATGTTGCTCTCAGGCCTTCTCTCCGTATTGATCCCCCTGCAGCAGCTTTGAGCGCACGGTCGTGAACACCGGCCCGCGGATGTCTATCCGTTTCTTGTAGCTGGTGATGTACCTCTCCAGCGCCGGATCGATTCTGACATTTATCTCGCCCGCGGTCCTCACAATCCTCACCCTGGTCTCGGAATCCCTGCCCTCAATGGTCGCGATCTCGATCTCATGTGCTGCCAGCTCAGCGAACGCATCTATGAATCTTATGCCGGTCTGGACGCCCTCCTCGAAGGCTGCCTCCCACTTCGGCGTTCTCGGTATTCCGAGAATCTCATTCCTGTACACCACGATCTCATTCAGGTAAGCTGGACCGCAGAGCTTCGTGTTCTCCTCCGGCTCGACCACAGAGACCCTGACCTTCCGGCCGAAGAGCTCCCCCTCCCACGCGTCGAACTCACACGGCGACGGGGTATTTCCGTACCTCACACACGTCTCCACGATCGATCTCGCGATCTCTTTCCCTGTAGGTGTCATTGGGCTCTTATCCACATGTATCATCCTGGCTATCTCGATAGGCTTCAGGCTCCAGTCGGGCTGCAGCTGCGGATAGGAGAGCGCGCGCACGTCCTTCGATCCGTAGAGTATCATCGCCAGGCGCTCAACGCCGAGCCCCAGGTTAAGAACAGGATATGGAATATCGTACTGGGCAAGCGCAGTCGGTGAGTACACCCCGAATGTTGCTATCTCGACCCAGCCGCTCCCGTACTTTGTCTCAGATCCCACAAGGCCTGGATGGTAGGCATAGACCTCTATCTGCGTGCCAGGGACATAGTACTTGGAGCGTTTCTCGTCCGGCCTGAACCTGAAGTTCTCGAAGCCGAACTGGCTCAGGAGACCCTCCGAGATCGCCTTTCCCTCATCAACCGACATCTCCTCGTCCATCACGACGCAGCTCGCTGAGTGGTAGGACATGAGGCGGGCTGCGTCCTCCGACTGCTCCCTTCTGAAGCATCTGTCCACAGAGAATAGACGTACAGGCAGGGGCGACCTGTACCAGAGGTTCGAGAGCGATATGAACCACCCAGAGGTCATGTGGCTTCTGAGTGTCCTGCTTGTGGGCTCCGGTTTGAGCTCTCTGAACTCCGGAAATACGCTCTCGAGCATCATCGAGACCTGGGAGTCCGATGCGTTGATAGCTTTAGATATCTCTGGAACCAGGTCGTCCCCCTCCACAGCTCCCTTCTTGTAGCTGTGCAGGACCTCTCTGAGAGCCTCTATCTCCTCAGCGGTGATATCCCTTCCCAGTATCGACCTGATCATCGAGAGCCTGCTCTCTGAGATGCCAACATCCGGCCTGGGGAGGCCTGCAAGGTAAAAGCATCTGTCAAGAACAGCAAGCGCCTCGGATCCGAACTGCCTGTAGACTTCCTGCGCATCCACTATAACAGGGTTCATCATCTCCGTGAACCCCATGCGCAGGTACGCCTCTCTCAGCCTCTGGATTGTCTCGAAGACGGGATGAGGTCTTCCGTGCAAATAGCTCCTCCTCGGATAGATCCGCTCCAGCGAGGGTCTCTCGAGATAGTCAACGCCACGCTTCCAGGCGCTATCAAAGTCCTTTTCAGCAGCCTCTCTGATCTCGGCCGGGTCGAACTTCATGCTCTACAGATCTGAGTACGAGCCTTTAAGCTTATCCTCCAGGAGGGAGAGGTGCCTCTCCAGGGCCTGTATCTGGAGGGCGTTTGTTATATCACCGCGCGTCCTCTCTATCATCGACCTCGCCAGATCCGTCTTCCGGCGGAGCCCGCGCATTATCGCCTCAGGGTAATCGAACCTCATGAGCATGTGGTAGATCTCCTCCATTATCTCGAGGAGAACCTCACCATCCTCAGGTCTGCCGTTTCTTATGAATTCCAGTATGCTCCGCCTGAGCTCGCCCGTCAGATCGCCAAGGCCGCCGAGATAGCTTACCGGATCGACATCGAGATCCTCATGCGTTGGCATCCTCCCCTCGAATATCAGGGAGAAGAGAGCGCTCGCCTCAACGAACTCCTGCTCAGCATCGTCCACAAATCCTGAGTACCTCACGTCATGATGCGTGGCCAAGAGGTCCTTTATAGCGCTGAGGTGCTCACGCGCCTCTCTGAGGAGACGCTCCGCCTCGCTCCGCTCTCTTCTGTGAACGGCGCGTATGGCTGTTGATGACAATCTGATCACGATTCTGGAGAGCCTCAGCGACTCTTCCCTGGCAGCATCCTTCTCATCGAAGTGTTTGAGAAGCGTATCTATGAGATCATCCAGATCGTTTCCGGGTGATTCATTTTCTGGCTTCATATTGTGGATCTGCGGGCTGGATCCAAGCACTTGGAACCGCGCGTTACATGAACCTTCTTATCCTGCTCAGGCTCGTCTGACCCTGTACGAGGGATCTGGCCTCTGTGACGTACCTGCCTCTGTATCCGTTTAGCGAGGAGAATACCATCTGCCAATCAACGGTCCCTGAGCCGACAGGAAGGTGCTCATCCCTCTCCCCGTGGTTGTCATGTATGTGGATGTGTGATATCCTGTCTTTGAGCTGCAGAAACTCCTTCAGGTTCCCGTTTGTGTTTGCGTGGCCCACATCGAGCGTGAACCCGAGGTTCTCCCTGTCGACTGTGTCAATGATTCCGACGATCTCGAACGGCGCCCTTCCCAGGAGTGTGGGTATGTTGACCATGTTCTCGACAGCAATTGTGATTCCCAGATCCTCTGCATGATCGCATATGCTCCTTATCCCGAGAATGTTCTGCTCCCACGCGCGGTCCGGCACCTGCGTCCCGAGAGGGGAGAGATGTCCCGGGTGAACGACTGCAAGCTCTGCGAAATCCGCTGCCAGTGTCAGGCAGCTCTTCATCTGCCTGACGCTCTCCTCCCATATCGGCTGGTTCACCGATGCGAGGTTCAGATCAGAGTAGGGCAGATGCAGTGTTATAACCAGATCCGTGGTCTCCGCTATCTTCCTCGCCTCATCCACATTCTCTTCGGTGAGCCGCTGCATTCCCTCGCAGACGATCTCCCAGCCCGTGTATCCTAAATCCTCAAGCTGGTACGCCCAGTCGAACGGCCTGTCCACCAGCGCGCTTGAGGAGAAACTTATCATGCCTCCACCTCATCAAGCTCTATCTCCATTACAGGCTTCCCATCGACGGTCCGGGGCGCGAGCCAGTCGATGACCCTCTCACTGCCGGAGATCTCGACGTGAATCGATCCGAGCGGCTCCTCATCTGGCGGGAAGCCCACACGCCCCATATACGCCCCAGGCTTGCTTATCCTGAACTGATAGGAATCTCCGATCCTTCCAGCAAGCATCACAGACCTCGCTGTATCAAGTATCCTCTCATCTCTCAGTATCTTGCGGAAAACCCCGAGAGAGGATATCCCTCCGTAGCCCTGCACCATATCATCCCTTATGTCGAGCGTCAGGCCTGGAAATATGCGCTCTATGGCCATCACAACCCTTTCCACCCTCTCGGTGGGCTTCACCAATACGCGGACTGTGACCTCGATCATGCTCATATCCATTTGTTTACATACAAATACAAGATTTACATGCTCAGTTCCTTAGACCCAGCAGCATGAAGACATTCAGCGGTGCGATGTCTTGTACCTCAGCACAGCCGCGATCCCGCCGAAGGCATGCAGGAGCTGCGCGCCCTCCTCGAAGTCTGTGGATATGATCCTCACAGCTGCTCCGCTCTGTTCCGCCAGCTGGGAGAGCTCTGTTATCAGATCCACCTCCTCCGTTATCGTGAGGGGCGAGCCGCACTTGGGGCATGTCCCTATCGCCGGGGACGATGGTGTTCTTGTTCTCTCATCAGAGTAATCACAGCTCTGGTTCTGGCATCTGACCTTGACCCTGGTCTTTCTGAGCTCCTCAGAGAGGAGAAGGAGATCCACCGCGCCCAGTGCGAGGTTCTGACGCACCTCTTTCTCTCCGTATGATGCGAGACCTTTATCGCTTACGAGCTCTTTCATGAAGCGTCGCATGGCCAGCTTCTCCTGGGTGAGCTCAAGGTCCAGAAGCCTGTCCTGCGCAGCCTCGACGAGCTCCGAGAGGCCTGCCTCATCTGTGTAGGATACATCGAACGCATCCAGTATCTTCTTCTGGAGCTCGTGATGCAGGAAGTTCCCGGCGACGAACTCCTCCTTCGTCGGGGATGGACCGCCTATGAGTATGCCCTGCAGCTCCTTAGGATCTATGCTAAGAAACGCATCGTTCGCCGCCTCCCCGATCCTCTTGTAGAAGTCGTGGATCGCTATGAGCCTCAGCTGCTGGAACCTGTGAGAAGACTGACCCCCCTTCCTCTGCTTTCCAGGAACTGTGGATGTGAGATGCTTCAGAGGCTCGATCCTCTTTCCCTTGAGTATGCCTATGGTCGCCTCTCTCCTGTCGAGAACTATCAGACCGAATGTCTTCTTCTCAGATAGCATGTCCTCAAGCGGCGTGAGGAGAAACGATGAATCGCAGTGGTAGCGGTATGTGGTGATCGGCTCCGGCGGCTCTATGACCTTTGTGTACATGTCTGTCCTGTTGCCACCGATGTCCACAGCGCCTATGAAGAGCACGACGCCGTTCTCGGGGGCTCTCGGGATGAGCCTGAGCCTGGCCATCGCTGACTCCAGTGCGCTCTGGACATTGGTCCTCGTGAGCTTCGACTTTATGTTGGCAGCCTGGCCGTGCTCCTCCCTGAGCTGGGCCATCACATCCGATATCTGCTTGTCGGGGGGTATGTACAGGGAGATGAGCTCTGTGCCCCTTCCCGATTTTGATCTGAGCTCATCCAGCAGACGCTTGAACTCGTACTTTTCCTGTGCAGAGATCTCCATCTTCTCTCCTCAGATTGATACTGGCTGAAGTAGCCACAGACCTAGATAAAATCCTTTGCGTAGCTCGATGCAGGGATACCCAACAAATGCTAGCGTCGGGCAGCTCAGTCTCCTTGAGTCGATATGCGGTTGTGTACTCCTATAACTGAATCCAGAGGCATGCGACCTAATAGGTTAATGTAGCATTATGCCGGTGCATGCTGGTTCATGAAGGCCCCTTCAGCTATTCGAGTACACGGCCCGATATGCGTGTATCATGTAAATCAACATTTATGGATTTGTATTTTTCTATTCAGTTTTCCAAAATTGTCGAATTTGCCTCGGATAATGTTTATATATCAATTAAGATCGATACGTTCTGGGTGGTAGCTTGCTGGACAAGGTCTTTGGAAGGATGAGTGGTGGCTGCTGCGGGCGTGTTGTCAGCCTTCAGCAGATAAACGTCGGAGGGCGCATCATAGGCATCATGGGGATGAACGAGGTCTTCCAGGAATACTTCAAAAAGGGAAAGACGCCTGACGACTCGACCGGCGATGAGCTTGTAAAGGACCTCAGAAAATTCAACTACATCGCTGAGGGAGCGGAACAGATTTACAAAGAGGCATTCTTGAGGGAGTACAGGCGGTATTACGAGGCCAGAACGAAGTAGAGCGGAGCATCATCCGCTCATCTTCATATTTTTCGATGCCAGATACCTGATGCGTTACCTGCATCATAGCTCTTGGTATTCGGGGTGGTTGGGGTGTTTTATGACAATTTGGCGGTGGCCATAAATTTCTTTATGAAGATCGCATTGGAATTGACCGTTTTGTTCATAGGCGTGACATTTCTCGTAGGACTCCTTCACGAGTACGTACCTGAGGAGAGTGTAAAGAGAGCTCTTGGGGGCAGGAATGTTGTTGCAGGAAGCGTTTTAGGCGCGGGTTTTGGAGCACTCACGCCGTTCTGTTCCTGCTCAACAATACCGCTGCTTCTTGGTATGCTCAATGCCGGCGTGCCCTTTGCAGCTTGTATGTCATTCTTGTTCTCTTCACCGCTGCTAAATCCCGTGATACTATCGCTCTTCGTTGTGCTGCTTGGATGGAGGGTTGCTCTGCTGTACCTCACAATAACCTTCGTGGTTGCTGTTTCAGCCGGCCTGCTACTGGATGCCCTTGGCTTCGAGTCGCAGGTGAGATCTGTGGCTTTCGTGAGGGATGATCAGCATGCACGGGATGCAGGATCGAGGATACGCAGATCGGCGGATTTCGCCCTAACGCTCTTCCGCCAGCTCATGCCGTATCTTCTGCTTGGTGCGGGCATTGGTGCGTTCATCTACGGTTTTGTGCCGTCAGATCTCGTAGTTAAGGTTGCTGGGCGGGATAACCCTCTTGCGATCCCCGCGGCTGCCCTCATCGGCATTCCTCTCTATATCAGGGCAGAGACGATCCTTCCAATCGGCCTGGCTCTCATCGAGAAGGGCATGAGCGTCGGGGCTGTGCTCGCGCTCGTCATAGGTGGTGCTGGAGCAAGCATTCCGGAGCTCTCCTTGCTGTCAGCTATGTTCGAGAAGAGGTTGCTTGCGGCATTTGTGCTCACCATCCTCACCACAGCAGTGAGTGCAGGTTACCTGACAAACCTGCTGTAGGTCATGTTTTTAACTCGCAGGAGCGAAGAAGGACGTTTCCGTCTTCATGCAGTGAAGCTGAGCATGCAACGCGAACGGTCAGATATTGTTTAGGTGGTGAACTTCTTTCTGATGGAGCTGCCGCCCGGAGCCTGCATCGTTGTGATGAGGTTCCAGCAATGAATCTCAGCTCCTTCACACCACGATGGTTCGCACATCATAAGAGTGCAGCTGCGCGCATCGTTCTCTTAAGCTCCCCATGCATCGAGCTCAGCTTCCGAGCTCAATCCGCAATGGGCGAGAACGTCCTCGGGTCGAGTGAGATCGAAGCCTCACAGAAAGAGCATGCTGTCTCAAGGTACCTGTTCTCGCTTATTGCGCGGTCCACATTCTCCTGAGGCGTGAGGTACTGAGTCATCTCCTCTCCGCATATCGGGCACCTGACCCTGAGCCACTCCAGCCTGGTGAGGGATCTGACGATTCTTATCAGATCCGCCACAGCGTTCGCGAATGTGCCTGATGAGAACGTGATGGGTACAATATCCTCTATGAAGAATGGCATCTCCACTCCGTTCTCTGCGATCGGAATTATGAGATGATCTATCGCCCTGGCAAACCCGATCTCCATGTTGACCGTTCTGGAGAATATCGAGTTTGATGTCACTATGGGCACAAAGCATTCCGATGATCTTATGCCGAAGGATGCCCGCTCTCCCCTGGAGATGCCGCGATGGTATCTGAACTGAGATGTGAGCGTATCGATAAAGATGCGATACAGCGCAGAGCTGAGATCCCCCGCAAGATCAGCGTCAGACTGGCTGTGAGATATGTATATCTTGGAGATCATGCTTTATCCAGGCCTCGAACAAGGGCGCATAACTGGATACGGTCCACCCATCAAACAGGCCCCCTCTCCCCAATCATGCTGGCACATGAACATCTTTCTGGCGTCCGCAGAGATCAGGACGCTTCAGACTTCCATGCGTATGTACATCACGAAACATTATAAGCCTTGTGAAATCTGAGAAAGTGTGACCCTCGTCGCTTTTAATGCTTTATTTTGGACCTCCTCTCCGGCCTTGATGACCGAGCTTGCGCCCAGCTGCTCTCTCTGTCAGGGCTCTCAACAAGATCAAAGTGATCAGAGGGCTGTACCGAAAGCTGTCGAGAGCCCGAAAGATATGCTAGCCCATTCAGTCCGAGGGTTAATATAGAGGTATGTGTCTTAGTAGCATACCAGCATCACTGAGGCCTCATGCCAGTCTAGCTGGAAGTCCAAAGTCCATCCCTGAGCAGGGGAGGTATTATGAAAGAGAAATGGCTCATGGCGCTTGCACCTGAATGGGATGATGTAAAGCCGCTCATAACCACAGCACTCGAGTCCGGCTTCGACTTTGTGGTTGTGAACAGAGATCACATAGACCTTGTGAGGGAGCTCGGCAGCATAAAGATCGCTTGCTTTGGACGCGAGCGTGGCTCCGAGGATCTTCTTATACTTGATCCATCCGTGCCCAGGGTGAGTCAGATCGAGACCGTCGAGAAGATGGGCAGGCCCATTGGGGGGTATGTCGAGATACGCTCCAAGGATGATGAGATATTCGCCACAGAGCTCGGCAAACATGTTGATCATCTCCTCATTGTCGGAACCGACTGGAAGGTCATACCCCTGGAGAACATGATCGCAGCACTCCAGGGATACGAGTGCAGGATAATCAGCTGTGTCCGCTCCTCAGAGGAGGCCGAGGTAGCCCTCTCCACGCTTGAGCATGGCGCTGATGGCGTGCTTCTCGATACCAGGGACCCCTCTGAGATCAAGCGTGTGCAGGCGGCTGCAGAGCGCCTGGGGATGAGCAGGATAGATCTGAAGGCCGCAACCGTGGTCGCTGTCAAACCGGTCGGCATGGGCGACAGGGTGTGCGTAGATACCTGCAGCCTAATGCGGAGAGGCGAGGGGATGCTTGTGGGATCACAGTCGAGAGCGTTCTTCCTGGTCCAGAGCGAGGCTGAGGAGAGTCCATATGTTGCAGCCAGGCCGTTCCGCGTGAACGCCGGAGCTGTTCATGCATACATACGGGTTGGGGAAAAAACCAGGTACCTCTCCGAGCTCAAGAGCGGCGATGAGGTCACGATCGTGGATAAGGACGGGATGACGAGAAGCGCAGTCGTCGGCAGGGTCAAGATCGAACGGAGGCCGATGATACTTGTCGAGGCTGAGGTCGATGGCGACAGGGTGAGCACGCTTCTCCAGAATGCGGAGACGATAAAGCTCGTATCCCATGACGGAACTCCGATATCGGTGGCTGAGCTGAAGCCTGGCGACAAGGTTCTGGTGCATATGGAGAGCAGCGCGCGGCACTTCGGCATGAGCATCGAGGAGACGATAATCGAGAGATGAGCATTCACCGCTGATGTCCAACACTGGAGACGTGCGTGGGAGATGTGCTTCAGAACGCTTGATCTTAACGGGTTTAGAATCAAAACCCCTGCGATCGTTGCATCGCTCGGGTCGGATGCTGAGCGCTCCGCGAAGATCGCCGAGGCGCAGGGGGCGGACATCATAGAGGTGCGTCTCGATCTTCTCGAGGATCCCGGTGTGATAAGAGACATAAGGTCCACAGTATCGCTGCCGCTGATGGCAACGAACCGCATCTCGTCAGAGGGCGGCTCCTTCAGGGGGTCGGAGGAGCTGAGGATAGGCATTCTCATGGAAGCTTCGCGCTTCTCCGATATCATCGACATCGAGCTGATGGCGCCAGGCAGGAACAGGCTGATGGAGGAGATCTCATGCCCTGCTCTGGTATCTTATCACGACTTCAATGGCGTGCCAGACAACATGCGATCCATAATAGAGGACGCCAGGCGCGCGGGCGCCGATGTGGTGAAGATAGCCGTCACCCCACACACCATGCGGGAGACGCTGGATCTACTGAGGATTCTTCTGGACGAATCACATCCCCTGTGCGTGATCGGCATGGGCGCTGTTGGGAGGCATCTGAGGGCTGTGGCCCCACTCTACGGATCTGTGCTGACCTACGGCTACGTGACAGAGCCCACCGCTCCAGGTCAGATGAGCGTCAGGGAGCTGGATATCGCTCTCAGGTGCCTTGGCGCAAGATGAGGCTTAAGCGCCTAAAAGAATAAGGCGAAAATGAAAGGAGGGAGCAAAAGTCGTTTGGGATGTAGGAGGGAGGAAAATGGTACGACTTTTGCCACATCCGCCTACGTCTATAGTCGAATATAAATCTTTCGGTTGCAGTGAGGGCTGTGTGGATTTAGGATGCTCGCCTCGGGACTGAACCTCCTGGAGGCGGCGTGAACTCCCTCAGGGAGGAGTGGCTGGCCATTACCATGCATGCGTCATCGGTTCAGGATGTGTTTAAAGTGTCTGAGGATTCCTAAAAACCCAGTATTTTGGTATAAAAACTCCTTTAATAAAAGCATGCTGCGACATGCCCAGATCATTGAACAAGAGGTTAATAGGAATCCTCGTCTGGCTCATGCTGTTGAATCGCCGGAGAGGCTCTGTAACCCCACAGCGGCATTCAGCTTCGCCTCTTTCGGATCACCGATCTGCCGAATCATGGGGATGAGATTGCTAACTTCGCAGGAATCAAGAGCTCTGGACGCGATCGACAGGTACAGGTTGTGCGCTGCGGATTTCTTGACACAAGCGAGGATTCCTAAAAACCAAGCATTTTGGTATAAAGCTCCTTTGATAAAAGCAGGCAGCGACATGCCCAGATCTTGAAAAGGAGGCTGATAGGAATCCTCAAGCACATGGCGCACAAAGACCACAATGGAAAGGCCTTAAATATCGGCGAATACGTATTGTGGTTTCGTCAAATCGCAAAATTTCGACGGATGTGTCCCCTTGACATCGAACCAGGTTGTGCTTTGGATCGGCTTTGGCGTTCTCGTCGTACTGCTTCTCGCAGTCGATCTGGGTGTATTCCACAGAAGATCGAGCGTTATATCGGTTAGAGAATCGCTGATCTGGAGCGGGATCTGGACTGCAATCGCGCTCATATTCAACATAATAATATTCTTCTGGCACGGCCAGGACAGGGCCCTGGAGTTCCTGGCGGGCTATCTCATAGAGAGGTCGCTGAGCGTCGACAACCTTTTTGTATTCCTGATGATATTCAGCTACTTCCAGGTACCCGAGACGCATCAGTACAAGGTCCTCTTCTGGGGCATCGTCGTTGCGCTCCTCATGAGAGCATTATTCATAGCGACCGGTCTGACGCTCATAGAGCACTTCGACTGGATCATCTATCTGTTCGGGGCTTTTCTCATAGTGACAGGGATCAAGATGGCCCTCCAGAGGGAATCCAACGTAAAGCCGGACAGGAACCCGGTTGTTAGGATGTTCAGAAGCGTGATACCGGCGACAGACCAATACGACGGCGGGAGGTTCATCACCAGAGCCTACGGCAGAACAATGGCCACTCCGCTTCTGATCGTCCTGATCGCGGTTGAGGTGACCGATCTGGTATTTGCTGTGGATTCGATTCCGGCGGTCTTTGCTGTTACTGTCGATCCGTTCGTGGTTTACACATCCAACGTCTTTGCGGTGCTCGGGCTGAGAGCGCTCTACTTCGCCCTGGCCGCCTGCGCACACATGTTCCACTACCTCAATCACGGTGTGATACTGATACTGATATTCGTTGGCGTCAAGATGCTTCTCTCAGATCTGTACGAGATACCGGTCACCTTTGCCCTTGGAGTTGTCGCACTGGTTCTGCTGGTCTCGATACTGGCATCTCTGGCGAGGCCCTCTGACAGAGAGCAGGTCCTTAGCTGCCTGAAGAGCATCTCAGGCAAGTGATTGTCATGGAGATAACAGCCGCAGGTCTATCAAGCGCGGAGGCAGAGAGGAGGCTCAGGGAGGAGGGCTACAACGAGCTCCCCTCCGAGAGGGGTCGCGGGCTTCTATCCATCGCCATGGAGGTTCTGAAGGAGCCGATGATATCCCTCCTAATAGCATGCGGAGGCATCTACCTTCTCCTGGGAGACCGCAGAGAGGCGCTGATTCTGATATTCTTCGTGCTTGTGGTGATCTCCATAACACTCTACCAGGAGAGGAGGGCAGAGGGCGCCCTTGATGCTCTTAGGGCCCTGTCGAGCCCAAGGGCTCTCGTGATCAGAGATGGAGTGCCGGTGCGAATCCCCGGACGGGAGGTCGTCCGTGGAGATCTCATAGTCCTCGAGGAGGGGGACAGGGTGCCGGCGGATGCTGCAGTTATCTCCTGCACCAGCCTCATGGTGGATGAATCGATACTGACTGGAGAATCGATGCCTGTCAGGAAGGTATCCTGCGAGGATCAGGAATATCCAGAGGTCATGCCACCAGGTGGAGACGGGCTGCCATTCATCTACTCCGGCACGCTTGTCGTTCAGGGAAGGGGGCTGGCAAGGGTGGTCGCCACCGGCTCCAGGACGCTGATGGGTAGGATAGGGGCCTCTCTCAAAAGCATAGAGCTGGAGGAGAGCAGGCTCAAGATTGAGACGCGATCAATTGTTCGCAGGCTCACAATTTTCGGGCTTGCGCTGAGCACAGTCCTGCTGATAGCATATGCGCTCGAGACCGGCGATCTTCTCGGCGGTCTTCTGGCAGGGATAACGCTGACAATGGCGATACTTCCGGAGGAGTTCCCTGTCGTCCTCACGATCTTTCTCGCCCTCGGCGCCTGGAGGCTCTCCAGGATAAATGTGCTCACCAGAAACCTCTCTGCAATAGAGACCCTGGGATCTGTAACCGTTCTGTGCACCGACAAGACAGGCACCGTGACCCTGAACAGGATGCGTGTCAGGAAGATATTCGCCAGGGGCAGGATCCACGATGTGGATGGGGTGCTTCCCGAGGAGGTTCACGATGTCGTAGAGTTCGGGATCCTCGCTGGGAGAAGAGACCCGTTCAATCCGATGGAGATCGCGCTCCAGGAGCTGGGGAGGAGGGAGCTCAACAGGACAGAGCACATCCACGACGACTGGACCTTCGTACAGGAGTATCCGCTCACCGATGACATACTCGCGATGTCGATGGTCTGGATGCGCGGGGGTGAGTATGTCATAGCCGCGAAGGGCGCACCCGAATCGATATTCGATCTCTGCCATCTTGAGAGGGAAGAAGCTGAGGAGCTCAGCAAAGTCGTGGAGAGGATGGCAGAGGACGGGCTGCGCGTTCTGGGGGTTGCCAGGGCCGCGATCTCAGAATCAGAGCTGCCGGATGGGCAGCACGGGTTCGACTTTCAGTTTCTTGGATTGCTCGGCTTCTCAGATACCATCAGGCCAGGCGTGCCTGATGCAGTAAATGAATGCCAGAGAGCTGGCGTGAGGGTGATGCTGATCACAGGCGATCACCCGATCACTGCAGCCTCAGTCGCGTCTGCGATAAATCTTCATCCCGGCTCTGTGCTGACAGGACCTGAGATCGAGTCGATGAGCGATGAAGAGCTCTCAGAACGCCTGAAAGATGCGAACGTCTTCGCCAGGATGGTTCCCGAGCAGAAGCTCAGGCTCGTAGAGCTCCTGAAGAGAGATGGAGAGGTAGTTGCGATGACCGGAGACGGTGTCAATGACGCTCCCGCCCTTAAATCAGCTCACATAGGCATCGCCATGGGATCGAGGGGCACAGATGTCGCTCGAGAGTCCGCGGACATCGTGCTCCTGGACGATGACTTCTCTTCAATAGTCAGGGCGGTACGTCTGGGGCGGAGGATCTTCGACAACATCAGAAAGGCGACTGCGTACATACTGGCGATCCACGTTCCGATCGCGGGCATGTCCATCCTGCCTGTTGCTCTCGGCCAGCCGCTGCTGCTCCTGCCTGTGCACATCGCCTTCCTGGAGCTCATAATAGATCCTGCGTGCTCAATAGCATTCGAGGCCGAGGCTGAGGAGCGCGATGTGATGTCCAGGCCTCCGATGGATCCAAAGGCTTCGCTCTTCAGCAGCAGCGTGATCGGTCTGGGCGCTCTTCAGGGGACAAGCATTCTTGCAGTGCTCTCAGCTCTTTACCTCACAAGCATTGAGAGGAGCATGAACGAGGCCAGAGCCCTGATCTTCACCACGCTTGTTCTGGCAAACCTGTTCCTGATACTCACAAACAGATCCTGGTCCCAGACGATACTCCAGAGCATGAGGGTCAGAAACTCAGCGCTATGGATGATCTTCGGGGGGACACTGATTCTCCTCTCGATGATACTATACATACCATCACTCAGGTGGATGTTCCACTTCGGATTCCTGCACCCAAACGACATAGCAATGTGCATCGCCCTGGCCTCCGCGAGCGTGCTGTGGTTTGAGGCGTGGAAGCTGATATTCAGAAGAGGTCGGGCCTGCCTGGCATGAAGGAGCGATGCTCAAAGCCCAGCACCGGAACGCTGCGTTCAACGATGTGCTTGGAGCTTGATCAGAGCATGCGATCGATCAGATCCTCTATGTGGCACATCTCGGAGATATCCGTGAGCCCGGATATTGACTCTGTCTCGATATCAAGCCCGAGCTCCACCGCGGCCGCGGCAGGGTTTGTGCCCCCGACGAGCGCAATCCCAAGATGGTCACGTTCCACCGGCATTCCAAGAACCTCCATGTTCGGCTCGCCGAGCTCCACAACCCCCATGATCCCCGCATCCCGCAGCTCATCGAGCAGATCCTCTATTGCATCGCGGGAGATCATCGGGGCCTCATGCAGATTTCCGAGTATTCTTCCGGTCCCGGTGCGCATCATATCGCATATGCCGGTCAGCTCCTGAGCTATGAGAAGATCCAGGGGATCTATGGTCGTGGCCCAGTACATTATCATGTCCGTGAAGCGCACAGTCTCCCTGTCGATCACCTCTATGAGCCCGCCGCCCTTGGGGCGAACAGGTATCCCGTGCTTTATGAGATACCCGTCAATGGTCATGCTGCAGACCGTGTAAATCCTGAACCTATCCCCCGCATCCTCCAGCCTGACCAGGGGAGATACCGCGAGATCGCTGTCTATCGCATCTTTGAATACCTCAAGCGTCTCCTGAAGGTCCTTCCTGGCCACGAGGGATCTGTTTGTTACAACCCTCCCAGCCCCTCTATCCGGGTCGAGGCTGACCTGATGGATCAGATTCTCTATCCTGCCCAGGGCAAAGACCAGCGGTTCCTTCATTACAGCAGGGATATGCAATGAGTGATAAATACATGAGCATCCGCCTGAGGATCCAGCGAGAAATGTGCACAACCCTTCGTCGTTCTTGACGCGAAAAATGCCCTGGATGGTGCTGATTTTTCATCCACATGGTGCTCTCGTATCATGAGCGCCTAATGCCGCTCAGATCCTGAAGATCTGGATCCGCATGGTAGTGTGAATGCATTTGGCAGCAGTTCGCTTGCCCTCACCATCAGCGCATCGCCATCTAACCCAACCATCACAACATCCATATCCCCAAACTCAAGCATCATCTGCCTGCATATGCCACATGGCGTTATTGGCCTGGGCAGATCTCCGGCAACAGCAAGCGCTACGAGCTCCCTCTCACCCGCAGCCACTGCGCCTGCAATCGCAACCCTCTCAGCGCATATTCCGGCGCCAGATGACGCATTCTCCACATTTGCGCCTCTGTATATCTTGCCGCTTCTGCAGAGAACAGCAGCTCCGACCCTGAACTTCGAGTACGGAGCATATGCCTGGTCTCTGGCATCGATGGCTGATCTGACGAGATCATCGTACTCGCCTGTGTACGGACGTGGTATCGATCTCAGGACGCCGATGTACATGCACTCGTGCGGCGGTATGTTCGGTATCGCAACAGGTCCCGAATCTGATAGCTCGACCGGCGCTCCACGTATCACAACCGCAGGAATCCCCTCATCCCCCTCGCCCATGACGAGCTGCGCAGCAGATACGAGGTTGTCGGCCACAGCCTTAACCGTTATTTTCAGGGGTCTGCCGTAGAGATCCCTTCTTCCGCGGGCGTCCTCCACAGGGAGTATGCCATCGCATGCGAGCGCAACGCCGACGCATCCGAGCCGGAGAGGATGCGTTCTGCTGTCTCCTATGATCACACCAATCCTGGCGCCGTTCGATAGCGCGCTCCTTATTCTCGAGGCTGCTTCCTTCGGGTCTGAGGGAAGGAGAACCACATGCCCTGGAGGGGCATTCGAGTGATCCACTCCCGCGTTCGGGTAGAGAAAACCGTCCTTGAGGGCGAGAACAACACCCGGGATTCCCCCAAGTATCTCATCAGACTCCCTGAGGATCAGCTCCATCTCTGCTGGATCTTTTTCATATCTGGAGGCGAGGGAGATCGCGCGTGAGCTTGGTGTGATATCAGCGAGAGATACCACGCGCCCCTCTCCGGTTGCGACGAAGCTCTCAGAGACGACGATCACATCTCCGTCCCTGAGAGATATGCCTGCCTCATCAATTCCCCTCCTGAGAGCTTCTATGATATCCTCGCCGGGCCTCAGAAGACCTGTTTTTATACCGAAGATCTCCAAAATCTCACCCCTTACGCTGCTGACCGGAGGCCGTATTACCAGCAAGCCTGTACCTGCTAGCATCTGTGTGGAGGACGCTCTCTATCTCGCTCGCTATCGATGGCAGACAGAACGGCTGAAGCCTGAGCTTTCCCAAAAGCCTCTCGATCTGGGCCAGCGTCCCGAATATCACAGCTCTGTCTGCTGAGGGATCGCACCTCAGGGCGCCTCTTGGCACCGCAGCGTCTCCGCCAGCTGCCAGCATCTCCTGCTTTATCACCAGCGCCTCCATAGGGGTTATCCCATCAACTGCAATTGCCAGAAACGAGCCCTTCTTCCAGAGTATATCATGAGCTCCCGGATCAACCCCGACCCAGTCAAGGATACACCTCAGCTCCTCGGCCGAGCCTGTTGTGCTGAGAAGCTCCACCCTGCCGGAGCGCCTGAGACCTCCGCGGGCAGCCTGGGCGATTCTGATCGCGTCCCTGCATACAGCTACATCGTGGGTTCTCACCACATGTGCTCCGTTGTAAACAGCGATGGCTGTTGCAGCAATCGATCCCGTCAGCCTCTCAGCAGGATCCTTCAGATCCAGAACAGCGCCGATGAACGACTTCCTGGAGACCGCTGCGACTACAGGTTTCCTCAGCGAGCGGAGGCTTCTCATCCCATCAAGAATCGCAAGATCGTACTCGTATGTCTTTTCAGGGATCCAACGGCCGATTCCCGGATCGATGAGAATCTTCTTCTGATCGACCCCGCTCTCCACAGCGGTGCTGACAGCAGCTGCAAGCCTGGGGACTATATCCTTCAGCTCCAGAAGATCGCCGGGCCGCTCCCTTGAGGCCATGAGGAGCAGCGATGCGTCGTGCTCTGCTACCACCCTTGCCATCGAGGGATCATTCAGACATGAGACATCGTTGATGCAGCTTGCGCCCCTCGACAAAGCAAGATCTGCTATCGATGCCCGCTGGGTGTCCACCGAGACCTCGACATCGACATTATCCATGATGTTCTCCAGAGCAGGGAAAAGCCTCTCCCGCTCCACATCCTCTGAGATGAAAGGAGAGCCGGGCGCTGTGGAGACTGCTCCGACATCTATCACCTCGGCACCCTCGTCCACCATCCTCATGGCGAAGGATGCCGCGCTCTCAGGTGTGGAGACCGATCCCCTGTAGAACGACTCAGCACTCAGGTTGATTATCCCCATGAGCCTGACGGGATGGATGTCTCCAACCCTCAACCTGCCCAGCTCGCCCTCTATGGTCAATCGGAACGCCCCTTGATTACAGAGGCGTCTTTTGTATTACCTACTATATGGCATATTCTGTTGTTTAGGGAGATCATGCGCGGTAGGTCCGGACATCGTGCTGTGCAGCCCGGGAGCCAATGCATCCGGAAGAAATGACGGCTCGTGGAACGATGGCTAATGGGCTCGAACAGATGAATGATCCTGCTGGGAGTGGTTGTCCTGGCCGATATATTTCACGGGTCTGGGCGGATTGTACGCTGGGGATTTCGATGGTGTGGGTACACGACCAAATGCTGATACACCCCTGGAATGCAGTATCTCCTGGAGATGGTCGAATGGGCGATATCCGTTCACGAATACAGACGCCGCTGCTCGCAGTTGATGTTGTGTTGAGGATGAATGATGGGATAGTCCTCATCCGCCGCAGGAACCCTCCGTTTATGGGGTTTTATGCGCTTCCCGGAGGATTTGTTGAGATCGGCGAGACTGTTGAGGATGCAGCACGGAGAGAGGTCATGGAGGAGACAGGAGTGAGCGCATCTCTTGTGAGGCTCGTGGGCGTTTACTCCGATCCGGACCGCGATCCGAGGGGGCATGTCGTCTCAGTATGCTATCTTGCGGATGGGCATGGCGAGCTCAGATCCGGCTCTGATGCATCTGATGTGCAACTCTTCCGCCCTGATGAGCTGCCTGATCTGGCATTCGATCACGCCAGGATGATACGCGATGCGCTGAAGGCGATGGTCTAAAGTACATGGCCATATCTAGCGGAGGCGAGGGCAAAGCCAGGAGGAGTCCGGTGACGGAAGATATCAGGGAATTGATCGAGAAGTTCGCGCTGCAGAACGCTGTAAAGTACAGATCTGCGCCCAATCACGGCGCTGTCATGGGCAAGCTCATGGGAGAGCGCCCGGATCTCAGGCCGAGGGCTAGGGAGATAGCCCCGCTCATAACCAGCGTGCTAAAGGATATAGAGCAGATGGGCCCTGAGCAGTGGGAGGCCCGGCTCAGGGAGATCGCACCAGAGCTCATCGAGGAGATAAGCGCCAGAAAAGAGCCCGCGAAGGGGCTGCAGCCTTTGGAGGGCGCAGAGGGGGGAGTCGTCATGCGTTTCGCGCCGAATCCAAATGGCCCCCCTACACTCGGAAGCGCACGCGGGATAATAATCAACTCAGAGTACGTGAAGATGTACGGCGGGAAGTTCATCCTCCGCTTCGATGATACCGATCCTGTCAACAAAAGACCGATGATAGAGGCGTACGACTGGTACATAGAGGACTGCAGGTGGCTAGGGGCAGAGCCTCATGAGATCGTCGCTGCAAGCCAGAGGGTTGAAAAGTACTATGAGGTCGCTGAGGAGCTGATCCGCAGGGGCGGTGCATATGTGTGCATGTGCGAGCAGGCCGCCTTCAAATCGCTGAAGGATGCGGCCATGCCATGCCCGCACAGGGATCACACCGTCGATGAGAATCTGGATCTCTGGAATAAAATGCTTGATGGCAGCTTCAAAGAGGGCGAAGCTGTGCTGCGTGTCAAGACAGACATAAAGCATAAAGATCCGGCCATACGGGACTGGGCTGGATTCAGAATAGTGACAAAGAGCCACCCGCTTGTGGGCGACAGGTACCGCGTCTGGCCGCTGCTGGACTTCGAATCCGCTGTGGAGGATCATCTGCTGGGAGTGACACACATCCTGAGGGGCAAGGACCTGATAGACAGCGAGCGGCGGCAGAGGTATCTCTACGATCACATGGGCTGGGTATATCCAAGGGTCCTCCACTGGGGGAGGGTGAAGATATTCCAGTTCGGGGCATTCAGCACCAGCAAGCTGAGGAAAGCGATAGAGGCAGGTGAGTACAGCGGCTGGGACGACCCGCGGCTTCCGACTGTAAGGGCCGTAAGGCGCAGGGGCATCACCGCGGAGGCTCTCAGGAAGTTCATGATAGACCTAGGCGTCGGGGAGACGGACATCAGCATCAGCATGGATTCGATATACGCGGAGAACAGGCGGATTGTTGACCCGATCGCAAACAGGAGGTTCTTCGTATGGGACCCGGTTGAGATCGAGATCGAAGGCGATGTTCCTGAGGTCGCGGAGGCGCCGCTCCATCCCACGATAGATCGCGGCATGAGAAAGATCAGGGCCGGAAACAGGGTTCTCCTCTGCAGAGATGATGCGAATGGGCTCGAGGCCGGAAGCAGGATCAGGCTCAAGGATCTGTGCAACATAGAGATAAAGGAGGTATCTCCGCTCAGGGCTGAGTTCATCGATCTGAGCCCGGAGACCGCGAAACGCCTCAGGCTCAGGATAATCCACTGGGCTCCGGTCGACGGCATTCCTGTCCGGGTCCTCGGTCCCGAGAGGATCGATAGCGGCATTGGGGAGAATGGCATCTCGGATGAGCTAGACAGAATCGTCCAGTTCGAGAGGTACGGTTTCGTCAGAATAGATTCTGTTGGAGAGGAGGTAGTCGCGTACTTTGCGCACAGGTGATCGCTGCGTGCGCTCACTAGACATATGCGACTGCCAGATGTCCGGAACGCAGGAGGCGCAGAACAGGAGCAGCACCACGATCCCATCACCGGACCCGGGATCTGCGCGGCATCCGCCTCCGGACCCCCCGCATGCCGTTAGATAGCTTTAAATAAGATGATGTGATGGTGTAACCGGAAGGTTTATATTCGACGAAAGTCGGATATAGACCTCGGCAAAAGTCGATTATCATTACAATCTCCCTCCTTTACCCTACATCCAATCGACTTTTGCTCTCTTCTCAATCACCTTGCTTTCATATGTGCAGCGGACTGCGGCCAAGATCGTCGAACACCATCTCTAGTTGGGTGCGGACTCCTTATCATTGAGACGGATGCTCTTATCCATATGATGACCTGCCAGATTATGCAGTGGTCCTGCTATGCGTTATTGGAAAATGAATGTGCGATTCCAGCGACCTGCTTGCTTGACCTCTAAGTTGCTGAACACACAAGAGCGGAGACTGAAAATGCTCACCCGTTCAGATCCTCAGAGTATCTGTTTGTGGGTGTCGATCCCACCAGAATCATTCGGTAATCTGAGCCCATGACCAGATTTCTGACGGACTGTTCTAACAGACCCAATCTTTCAGAGCCGAGACTGTTCCCCTGAAGACATAGACGCCCGTAAACAGACAGGAGCGTTTACAGCAGAATCTGAACACTGTGTGCTTTCATTCATACCTGACGCATCTGACATAGATGACATCTACATGAGATATAGATGAAACATAAAGATATAAGGAGAACCAACACACGCTTCACTGGCGCGGGTAAGAGAGTGGGATTATCCAAGCGTCCTCCATACCTCCTGTAGGATGCGGGGGAGGCACCCTCCCCTCCCTCGCGACATCTCCCTATCGGCTTTTCTTCTGCACAACTCCCTTAGAGCTGATCGTGAAGCTCCCGTAAAGCCTTGTCCCGACCTCAGATCCTCTGCTCATGTATCTTAGATCTGCAATGCCCTCAATGCTTCCTCTGCTCTCAAATGTGGATCGCGTGCTTCTCATGATCCCTGTGCTGCTGAGATTTATAAAATCTCCGTAATACCTCTCCCGCATGTAGCTCGCCAGCTTCTGGTTCTCACAGCTCCAGCTCAGCCCCCATGTGCTGTTGTAGTCTATGCTCCTCATGCTCAGGTTGAGGGTGACTGGCGAGCGGTTAGCCAGCGATTCGCCCTGAAAGACTATCGATGTCGTCGAATAATCCGTTTCCTCGGATGATGCATAGCTCCCAGATCCATGCTCTGCGAACTCAAAAACAAATCCTGCCTGCGATCTGACCTTTGTTGTGGCCGATGCACTCCGGTTGATACCTCCACCATCGATTCGGACGCTGTTTGTCACATAGTATGCTTCCCGCTCGGTAGACATCCTGCGGTACACCGATGCATACCCGAAGCCTGTCACCCTTCCATCGATCCCAGCGGTTGCTGATCCCCTCAGCGTCTTCACCTTCACTGTTATCTGGCCGTGCTCACCCGGCCTCAACCCCCTTATGGTCCACACATTCGTTGTCCCCGGATCCGGCGGGGGGTACGCCTCGAGAAAGAGCGTTCTCGGGTCGTAGAACTCCCGCACTACAACATCAGTGGGGACCTCAAGGTTGTTCCCGTATGTTATGGTGTAGGTGATCGTGCTTCCTGGACTGACACTGCTCTGCTTCGCCTTCTTTATGGAGTTCCTCTCCAGAGGCTCGAAGCTTATCACCTCCCCTGCTATTCTGACGTAGTCCACGTAGCAGGAGACGCCCTCATACTTCGTGGCGCCTTTGAGGCGTATGTAGACCTTTACAACATCCATCCCCCGGAGGATCTCCTGAGCATCTTCCCAGAAAACCTCCTTCCTGCTCTTCTCAGGATCCTTGCTCCTTATGCTCAGCCTCGATTCTGATGCATCGAACTCGCGCCAGCCGTTGGAATTCCCACCTGTGTCAAGCCACCTGCCATCGCTCCAGGAGGCCAGGCTGATCAGAATGCTCGCGTCGTCTGGATCGCTGCTGCTCGATTTTCCATCGTTATTTCCGTCGAGCATGACCTCCAGCTCGATGGATCCCCTGTTCGATGCCGGGTGAAGCCAGAGGTTGAGATTATCGAGAGAATCTATTCGCGTGGGGCTGATGGTTATCGGCACGCTCTTGGACGATCCTCCCGGATACACGCTTAGACGCGCGGAGTGGGTTCCATGGTAACCCATGCCTGATATCTCTGCGGCGCTTTTCTTCGATCTGGTAATGCTGTAGTCAGCGTCGGTGATCGCGCCGGCTGCGCTGACCAGCAAGAGCAACATGATTATGGATATTACTCGCATGATTACTACTATCAACAGGAGGTACTAAAATAATTCGATTTAATTTATTAATTTATTTCCAAATATTCCGTCTGGATCTATATCAGCACCACTAACCGCATCGGGGTATACATTGAGCTGATATTGAACCTATATGAAAAATAGGAATTTAAATCCGCCACAGATACGTTTTTCTTGCGGGTTGGGGCGTGGGGGAAACTCGCCGGGCGGGGCCCCTTCCTGGGGCCCCGTAACCCGCAGGTGATGGTATGAGATACATTGCATTGATGTTGATGTTTATGATACCGCTTGCCTCCGCATATCATGGGGGCAATACCGTGTCGCAGTCCATAGACATGTCCGCATCCGGTGGCTATGTGAGCCAGAGCGCCTCGAATGCCGCGGTGGTGGTTGGCGATAACAACAATGTAAACCAGAAGATAAGCCAGAGCGCCTCCGGGAACTACGTAACGCAGAGCGCCGCGAATGCAGCCGTTGTCATCGGCAACAGCAATACGGTCGGCCAGAGCACATCCCAGAGCGCAAATGGCAACACCATATCACAGAGCGCGGCCAATGCTGTCGCTGTGGTCGGAGACCTGAACACGGTCAACCAGCTCGTCTCACAGACCGCCAGCGGCAATGAGATATACCAGAGCGGATGGAATACGGCCACTTTAGTGGGCAACGGCAATGCACTGACCCAGCAGGTGGTCCAGACGATAAACATGCTGCCTGCACATGTCGATCCGAGCCAGACGATGAGCAACTCCGCATACATCATGGGCAGCTACAACACCGTCGATCAGGGGCTGTACGGCACAATCCTCGCCGGCACGAACAACGCCCCGATGTATCAGTCTGGAAGAAACTACATACAGACAAACGATCCGAGCGGCAACAGCTACAGCCAGAGGATCAGGTTCTCCGTCAGAGCAGGGCCAAGAGCTCCGGTCTCGCAGTCAGGCCAGAACGAGATACGCATCGGACCTCTCTGAGGTCCATTTTTTAACTGGATAGAGAGCCCGAATAGTCGATGGAGATTTCCCGAAGCGCTCTTATCCATCTGATAACTTGCCCGGAGAGATGGTGGTGCTATGCATTCATGTCGGTTGAGGATTCCTAAAAACATTTTGGTATAAAACTACTTTGATAAAAGCATGCTGCGACATATCCCGATCATTGAATAGGAGGTTAATAGGAATCCTCGACTGAATAAGTGCCTCAAGCAACCGCCCTGCATGACCTCCAAGTTGCTGGGTGCATAAGAGCGTCCCGAAGACGCCAGGGTTTGACATTGTGAATCTCAGTGATCCGAGTGCGAGTTAACTGGAAGAGAGACCAGAGGGAGATCTCGAGTATGCTCTAGCCCATGAATTATCGGAGAGAGGGGATATCAGGATCTGTAATTCTGTGCTGATCCGCTGATTCAGCGGGATGATCCTGCTTTTTTATGCAGTTCTCACAATCTCCTCGTACTCGCTCGTGCTCAGATAAACAGGGGCATACTTGATGCCCCTATCCCTCAGATCCCCCACATACGATCGCAGATGCTTCTTCGAGCCCGCGAGAAGCCCGCTGTAGACATCGATTACCTCCTTATTACCGGTCTCAGCTATCGCTCTCTCCAGATCGATGATGCTGATCTCCTCGAACCTCGCGGCTGCCATGAGAGCATCATGATCTGAGGATGCTTTGGAGAGCAATTCATCATGAACCCTCTGCAGAGTCTGATTATCAAAAATGCCTATTTCCAGAACAGGCGTCTCCACTCCGTATCTATCCATGAGAGCTCCGATCTGATCTATGTGGCTCTGCTCAGACCTGACAAGATCCAGGAAGACCGTCAGGCCTGTCCTCTCATAAAGCGATCCGTAGAGATCACGGGCTGCCTTCTCCTCCTTCCAGATGAAGAGCATCCACTCGATATCGTTCTCGGTCAGGTTCTGTGAGATCTGATGTGCAGGGCTCTGGGGCCTTCCCAGATATATCATGCCCTCGCCGTATGCGATGTTGTGCTTTACACCTGGATCCATGCTATCGGACATCGCCCAGATTATCGATACGCTCTGCTCAGGTCTCAGTACTTTGTCGAAGCGATCTCCGGTCTCGAGCTTTCTCCTGAACTCCACAACGGTGTGTGCGCCGTAGCTCCTGCCGCCATGCTCAAGTATGTCGTATGTGCCACCGAGCATTGTATCATCGATATGCGGGCCGTAGTTGCCTGTAGAATATTCATCAAGCACTCTCACGCTCCCGTTGACAAACGCCATCACCATATCCGCGTCCTTCATCCACTCAGAGGGCTCAAAGCCGATGGCGAGCCATCCTCGAGTGCTTCCATTTAAGGCCATGTAGAGATGCTCATCATCTATCTTCCATGATACCGTCATCACTCCACCGGTGTAACCCTGCCTGGGAGTGCTGTAGAGCTTTAGATGGTGCGAGTACTCATTCACACCCACAACGCCGTCGGGCCGCCATTCCTCCGAGACGGCGCTTTCTGCAACAACCTGAGGCTCCTCTGGCTGTATGCATCCTGAAAAGAGGAGCAGCGCCAAGACCAGAAGCACAATCTCATCGCGTATCATTCATGATGATAGATGCTGGCTTTATACAAATTTATTGTCATCGTCCTGCAGCCAGGTCAATCATGATCTAGGCGTATGGAACTGCAATACCAAGTATCTACGAGTATTTACATATTTATATTATTATAAAACACAGGCTCATCCCGCCGATCCGGCAGATCGTTATCTTGGAGAGGTAGACAGAGCCCATTGCAATTGATCAAAGCTACCAGAGTTTGCCTATCGAAGATTCTACCGGCTGGGACGAACACAGATCGTCACACGTTCTGTCTCGCTTTGCATAAAGGTGTGCTGTGTTGGATAAGTCATGAAAATCCGCGAGCAGAAGACGATTTCAGGAATGCACGGAGAATAGATTGGAATCGACATCTGGAGACGTCATCACGAGAGGTTATCCAACACAGCATAAAGGTGCAGAGCTCATGATGCAACGCCCTGCATCATGCCTGAAGTTCCTCAGATCTCCACAGCATAGCCTCCCCGAGGATCATGCCACATGAAGCCGCTGCGGCCAGCAGAGCGCCGAAGAGGAAAGTCGCCTCCGGTCCGTATACCTGCCAGATCGAGCCTGCGATCAGGCCAGATGCTATCGATGCAATCCCGACCATTCCATGATAAGCCCCCAGTGCTGTGCATCTGATCTCATCACAGCTCAGATCCGAGACGTAAGCACTCTGCGCCCCATCGACCACCGCGAAGACGAGACCGTACATGATGAAGAGCAGCACGAGCCACTCAGAAGATGACACAAAGACAAACCCAAGGGCGACCAGCGAGAACAACGCATAGCCGATCGCAAGCGTCCATCTTCTCCCTATGAGATCTGATGCCATCCCGCTTGGTATGGACATTCCAGAATAAACCACGTTGAATAGCACGTAAAGCAGGAGGGGGGCTCCGACTGCGAGAGCTCCCGTGAAGAGCTCCTGTGCCCTGAGCATGAAGAACATGTAGCTGAAGTTCGCAAGCGAGAATAGGGATGCCACCAGGATGAACCACCTGAGCCTTGGTGACAACGAGGAGATTCCAGGCCTAAGGATCCTCACCGGAGATCTCCGTATGTCCCTGACATAAATGAGAGGTATAAATGCCATCAATGAGAGAACAGCTGCGACCGCCAGGATCTCCCTGAATCCAAGCCCCGCGCTCCACAGGGCGTATGCCATTCCAGATCCAAGCACCGCCCCAAAGGTATCAAGCGCTCTCACCGTGCCGAAGCCCCTTCCGATATGCGAGGGCTCGACAGATCCGGAGATTATCGCATCCTTCGGCGCTGCCCTCACACCCTTGCCGCAGCGCTCGAGGCTTTTAAGCAGGACAACATGCTGCCATGATCCTGATAGTGGTAAAATCGTCTTGGCCAATGCAGAGAGCCCGTAGCCTGCTACGACTAAGGTCTTCCTTTTCCCTGTAATATCGCCCACATATCCTGAGAGTATCTTCAGGATGCTCGGAATGCCCTCGCTGAGGCCTCCCACCAGCCCCACAGCAAACGCACCACCTCCCAGTGATGTGATGAAGAGAGGCATGATCGGCTGTATGATCTCGCTGCTGGTGTCGTTCAATAAGCTCACGATCCCGATGAACAGGATATTTCTGCCGCCGTCCTCAGCCCTCTGATCTTCTGCCATCCTGCAGATCTTTACAACAGCGAATATATCATCCCAGCGAAACATTCATACTCCAGGCTTTCTGTGGAAGATTCAAACAAAGGTGAAGAGGAGAGCTGCATAATGGATTTCATCCCGATTGCCAGGCCGCTCCTGGGTGATGAGGAGATAGAGGCCGTATCCCAGGTGATCAGGTCCGGCATGCTTGTTCAGGGAGAGATGGTCAGGCGATTTGAGGAGGGTTTCTCCACATACATTGGAGTGAAAAACTCGGTAGCTGTGAGCAACGGAACCGTGGCGCTGGATCTCGCGCTCAGGGCTTTTGGTTTTAAACCCGGAGACGAGATCATATGCCCGGCGTTCACGTTCATCGCAACATCAAACGCAGTTCTTTATCAGGGGCTCCGGCCTGTCTTTGCAGATGTCGACCCCAGGACGTTCAACATCGATCCTGAAGATGTTCTTGAGAGGGTGAACAGCAAGACAAAGGCAATCCTGGGAGTGCACCTATACGGCCAGCCTTTCGATTTAAAGGCCATCAGCGAGATCTGCGAGGATCACGATCTCATCCTCATAGAGGACTGCGCCCAGGCGCATGGCGCTGAGTACGAGGGGAGAAAAGTGGGGAGCTTCGGCACAGGATGCTTCTCATTCTACCCGACGAAGAACATGACCACAGGAGAGGGGGGGATGATAACAGCAGACGACGATGCGCTTGCAGAGAGGCTGAGACTTCTGAGGAACCATGGGGACCTCGGGAAGTACAATCACGTGATGCTCGGCTACAACTACAGAATGACGAACATCCAGGGCGCGATAGGCCTTGTGCAACTCAGAAAACTGGATGGATTCATAAATGCCAGGATAAGGAATGCAGAGTACCTCAGCTCGCACATAAGCAGAGATGGCATAACAACGCCCTGGAGGGATCCCAGATGCAAGCATGTCTACAATCAGTACGTTCTCCGAGTCGAGGACGATTTTCCAATGAGCCGTGATGCTCTCGCCAGCTACCTCCAGTCGAGAGGCGTCGGAACAGGCATACATTACCCGATGCCTGTTTATGAGCAGCCTCTTTACAGACAGCTAGGAATCAGATCGAGCTGCCCCGCTGCCGAGGACGTATCGAGGAGGGTGATAAGCGTTCCGGTGCATCCAGGGCTCAGCGATGAGAATCTGAAGAGGATCGCGGATGCGGTGAACAGCGCAGGGTGATTCGATGAATGTTGGAGTTATAGGCGTCGGCTCGATGGGTCGCAACCACGTGCGCGTCTACTCCGAGCTGAAGGGCGTGGAGAACCTCTACGTCTACGATTCTGTGGAGAAAAATGCAGAGGCTGCGAGGGAGTTTGCAACGATATGCCACAGCATCGATGAGCTTCTAGATGCATCAGAGGCTGTCTCCATCTGTGTCCCCACCAGGTATCATTACGATGTCGCCATGCGTGTGATCGAGGCCGGAGTACACTGTCTAATAGAGAAGCCGATGACCCTCACGCTGGATGAGGCTGAGAGGCTCCTGAGCGCAATCCGTGGGAGGGATCTGGTGGTTGGGGTCGGGCACATCGAGCGCTTCAATCCCATAGTGACAGAGATAAAGAGGATAATCAAGTCGCCCGCATATGTTGAGATAAAGAGGCACAATCCTGGATCCTCGAGGATAACAGATTCATCAGTCGTCGAGGACCTGATGATCCACGATATCGATATAGTCTTCAACGTGCTCTTTCCGGGAAGAGAGGATTACACGATAAGCAGCGCCGGCACGAGGAACGTCTGCGAAGCTCTGATAAGATTCGACTCATCGATCGTCTCCCTATCAGCGAGCCGCCTGTCATCCAAGAAGTTCAGGACTTTCTATGTAGAGGAGGAAGGAGTCACCACAGAAGGCGACTTCATGACCCAGGAGGTGTACATCTACAGAAAGCCTGATAAGTACCTCAAGGAGGGTGAGAGGTACCTACAGGAGAACATAATCGAGAAGGTGCTCGTCAGCAAGGTGGAGCCGCTTAAGGTCGAGCTCCGGGCGTTTCTGGACGCGGTCAGGGGCAGGCAGGAGTTCCCTGTAACGCCTGAGCAGGCATTCAGAAACATGAAGGTATGCGCTGAGATATCGAGGGGGCTTGTATGAGCTACAGGAAGCACCCGACTGCGGTGGTCGAGAGCGCTGATATCGGAGATGGCACGAGCATATGGCACTTCGCCCACATCAGGGAGGGCGCCAGGATCGGGAGGAACTGCAACATCGGGAAGAGCGTTTACATAGACAGGGATGTCAGGATCGGAGATAACGTGAAGATCCAGAACTTCGTCTCTGTCTATCACGGAGTCGATATTGGGGATGATGTCTTCATAGGCCCCTCAGCAGTTTTCACGAACGATCTGTATCCAAGAGCGTTCATCTGGTCAGAGGACAGGGTCGTGCCCACGAAGGTCTGCAGGGGTGCGAGCATAGGCGCGAATGCGACGATAGTCTGCGGCATAACCATAGGGGAGTACGCCATGGTCGGGGCGGGCAGCGTCGTCACAGATGATGTCCCCCCGCACGGTCTTGTATACGGCAACCCTGCCGTGCTGCGGGGATACGTCTGCAGATGCGGCAGACCTCTGAAGAGGCTGTTGAGGGATGATGGGGTGAAAGAGTACCTGTGCGAATGCGGGGAGACCGTCTGCATCAAAACGGAGGGATCACCCTGAAGATAGCTGTTGTGGGCCTTGGTAACGCAGGGCTTCCTCTTGCAGCAGTGATCGCAGACCATGGAATTCAGGTCGTGGGCGTGGATATAGACAGAAGGAGATGCGATCTCATCAACAGCGGGAAGAATCCCATACCACACGAGTCCGGACTGGACGAGCTCATATCGAGACACGGTGGAAAGGAACTCGTCGCAACGACAAAATACAGAGATGCATCTTCATGCAGCGTGTTCATAGTAATAGTCCCGCTCTTCATCGACGAGAACCACAATCCGGACTTCAGGACGCTTGAGAGCTCATTCAGGAGTTTGGGAGGTGTATTGAAGCGTGGGGATCTGGTGGTCCTGGAGACCACAGTGCCTCCCGGGACGACAGAAGGTATAGCGCTGAAATGGCTGGAGGAGAGCAGCGGTCTCAGGCTCGGCCAGTTCTATCTCGCTCACTCCCCGGAGAGGATAATGACAGGATGCAGCATATCCAGGCTCAGGGAGTTCCCGAAGGTCATTGGGGGAGTTGATGAGAGGAGCGGCATCGTCGCCTACGACGTTTACAGGAGGTTCATACCGAACCTGAGGCTTGTATCATCTGCAAGGGTCGCAGAGATGATAAAGGTCATGGAGGGGTGCTACAGGGATGTCAACATCGCGCTGGCGAACGAGCTCTTCAGGATATCAGAGGAGCTGGGCATCGATTTCTACGAGGCCCGGGAGCACGCGAACCACGAGTACTGTCACATACACATGCCATCGACTGGCGTAGGCGGGCACTGCATCCCTGTCTATCCATGGTTTCTGATCAATGAGATGGTGAGGAGAGAGCGTGCAGAGAATGCGGTCATGCTCAGAACTGCCAGGGAGCTGAACGACCGCATGATACACTACTGGATGGATCGTATAATCGACGCGTGCATGCATATCGATAAACCACTGGCGGAGATCAGGATATGCATCCACGGCATCACGTACCGTCAGGGCGCAAAGGAGCTCCACCACAGCAGGAACCTGGCGCTTGCGAAGCTCCTGAAGAGCAGAGGTCTGAAGGTGGGCGCGCACGATGAGATGCTCTCAAGAGAGGAGATCTCAAAAGCAGGCCTGGAGTGGATGGATCCACAGGACGCGGATCTGGTCTTCAATTCCTTCGAGCTCAGCGTGAAGCTCAGGCGCCACCGAGAAGCTCCGGGATGAAAGCCGGAGTCTCAACCGTCCCGATGCCATCGCGGCTTGTGAAATGCTCAGATCGAACCAGACCTGGGAGCACAGATCGCCCATCCCGTGCCATGCGGCTTTGTTAGAGTTCTCACGCAATATAGAGCCCTGCATGAGGAAAACGCGAAGTCTCGTCCAGCTGAATCGGCGGATTGGAGGAGAATGGAATCCAGCTATCCCCGAAAGTTCAGATCGATCCGGATGTTCAATAATTCGCAGAGACGAGGCAATGCGATGTCCCCAGCCGTTCGAAGCTGACGTAGTTGGGCCCCGAGTTTCCCGATATGAGCTTGCAGCCTGTCAGCTATAACCAAGCCGGCTGAGAGTGTGATATGATCATGGATCCGGTTATAGATAGACATGGAAACAGAAACATCATAGAGATAAGAGATCTGACCAAGATATACAGGGATGGGGTTGAGGTGGTGGCTCTCGATCACATAAATCTCACGATAAAGGAGGGAGAGTTCCTGGCGATAGTCGGGCCGAGCGGATCCGGAAAGTCGACGCTGCTGAACATGATCGGCCTCCTAGACACTCCCACAAGCGGAACAATACTGCTGAAAGATATCGACGTCACAAAGATCAGCGCGAACGAGCGCGCGAGGCTGAGAAACAAGGAGCTTGGATTCGTCTTCCAGTACCATCATCTCCTCCCCGAGTTCACGGCAGTCGAGAACGTGATGATGCCAATGCTCATAGCAGGGGTTGGGAGAAAAGAGGCGCGTGAGCGCGCGACCGCTCTTCTCAGGGAGGTCGGCCTTGGAGACCGGCTGGACCACAAGCCCAGCCAGCTCAGCGGCGGTCAGAACCAGCGGGTTGCGGTCGCGAGGGCCCTGGCCAACAGGCCATCTATCGTAATAGGAGATGAGCTCACCGGAAACCTGGATACAAAAACATCGAGGATGATCTACGATATGCTCAGGGACCTGAACAAGAGAATCAACCAAACATTCATACTCGTGACGCACGACATGGATATGGCGGAGAAGACGGATCGCATACTGAGGCTTGTTGATGGAAAAATCGTCTGCGAGCTCAGGCGGGTCGGCGACGAGTTCGTGAGCGTGGAGATGTGCTCGGCAGAAACGGGACAGGATCAGGAATAAAGCGAGAGGCTCATCCAGGTGATTCAGCGGATCTGTATCTCTCGGTAGTCTACCTATACGACGTGTGGATAAGTGCAAAAGCAATAGCTTCAGGCGATTCGTAGCCTTCAACCACGCTGCAGGGCGCCGGACAATTATTGACAGGTCTCATGATATCGATTTCCATGCCGACGTTGCTCAAAATAAACACATCTGAGGGAGCCGGCCCATCAAGATCAACTCAATGAAGGTAGACTACCTATCTTTCAGAAGGGAACAAAGTCGATTGCTGCTGGTTAGGTTAACCAGACTTCGCCTCTCCGATGGTTCGACCTCATGAGCCAAGAGAGATCCTAATACCCCGAACTCTCCGCCGTCCCGCATAACACAAGAGCAGCCGCATCCCAGCCATGCCTCCAGGCATGCGCAGTGACATGTGACTTCTCCACTGAAGGGGTATTCTGCCTGCGTTCCTATAAACCACCCCGAGATGTTTTTAATGCACCAGTCAGCTCAAAGCTGGTGCAGGGGTTCATGCGCCTCAGAACTCATAGGGCTCATCACACTTCAGAGACCTGGTGTCATCATCGGCGCATGTGGCGGATTTCTCAAGCGACGGTACATGAGATTTCCCCCGACCGTATCAAATCAAACCCCCATCGCAACCGAAGCGATGATCCCTATCTTGCCTGACAGGTACAGTGAGCTTCCTGATACGAAAATGCAGTGGATACGAATCATGTTATCCACACGGTGGCCCTGCGTCATGAGCTTTTTCCATGAGAAGCCAGAGCTCAAACTCTGGCTTCGCGTCAGGGATTGCACACCCTGCACGGCTCATACCCTCTCGATTCCGCCTCCTCCTTGCTTGAGAAGATCACAACGTGCTCAGGCTTTATCTTCTTGGCGTACCGGCATTCGGGGAGGTGGTACTTCCTGGAGGTGGTGCTCCCTACATACTGCTTTGTCCCATCCCGCTCAGGCTTTGCAGATCCGCCTGTAACATTGAGGCCCGCCCCAGTGTCTTCTGTATCCTTTTCCCTGACATCTGATTGCTCATCCCCACCTTCCGTGCTGACACCCTCATTTCCTCCTGATGCACCAGCAGGCTCGCTGAGTGAAAGCGATGGGGGATATATCGAGCGTTCCTGGGTGCTCTCTAGGATCTGAACTGCACGCTCAGCGCTCAGAATCGTGCCATCCGCGCCGGAAACCACGAGGCGACATGTGTAGCCCCTGCCAGGATGCAGCCTGGCGATTTTTGAGAACTCGAACGCGGTCTGGCCCGGGGCGACGTCGATCAGGAGGTATCTAGACCGGAGGACCTCCTGGCCTTCTCTGAGAAGATGAGCCTCGAGCAGCAGGTAGGGCTCGGAAATGTTGGAGACGAGTTCCAGAGTTCCCCTGACAAGGAAGAGCTCTCTGGAGACCCCGGGCTCGAACTCCAGCTCAAGATTTCTCTCCGCATGGACCTCCACAAGGCTGTTCTGATCCACAGCTTTCTGCTCAATGCAGCCCTGAACAAACATCAGAACCAACAAAGCACAGATAAGAGAGACGAACCTGAACACAGGGACCCCCTCATTTCCAATGGAAATATGGGATGAGCATCATGCCATAATGCCCCACATACCGCCGCAGTCCGTGCCATTACCATGACATGGAAAGTCAGCCTCCCGTGCCGCCTCGTTTTGGCGAGACTGACTGGCATCTCGAGCGCTTTAACATAAAAGCACGACATGGAGGGTAGACCTTCCTTGTCGTGTTGTTTGGACGAGACCAAACCGCATCTCAAACGCTTTCATCCTTTCGGCACGCCTCTGATGTCGCATGCAGCGTTTCATAGAGACTCCTGGGGTGCAGGGGTAGCGGAAACCCCGCTCTTCGGGGCTGGGAGGAGCATACCCCAGCCGAACGTCAGAACATGCTCATCTCTGACAGCATATCCAGCTATCTGAGCTCAAAGCCCGGAATCAAATCTGCTTAAGCGCTCTGATCGTTATCTCGATGCATTCAAGCATCGACTTCAGCCTTGACAGATCCCGCTCATCGGCTATCTCCGCACACAGCTCTCTCAGCTTCGCCTGAAGCGAGGTTCTCACAGATGCAAGAGCATCTTTTTCATCAACCGTGCCCGGAGATGCTGTGGCAGATACTGAGCCGCGCTGAGCAGCGCTTTCTGAGATATGCCCTTCTGAAACATGCAGATTTTTCTCTTCTGGCAGCCCAGCAGAAGCGCCATGCTCACCCTCTCCAGAAGCAGAGCAGACCGGACACATAATCTCCCCCTTGTAGCGGAAGAGGGGAGCTCCACAATCATGGTGCTCCGCCAGCATGGTTCCACCGATCTCCATCATCCTCGTGATGCGCCTGATCATCTCCTCTTCATCCATTTTTCAGTCACCTCTGATGATGGAATCAACATTCAGATATTTAGCATGAAAGCATGACATGGGGTGTTTAGCCTCCTACGTCGGCGGCCGCTTCTGGACAGAAACTAACAGTGCATCAACGCTTTCATCCTGTTGGTATGCCTCCACTACCGGGTCTCGTGCCCGAATCGCTGAATGGAATTTCAGGAATCCGCACTCTCTAGCATGGCAGGTTACAAATCCTGCAATGTCACATGTCGCTGGGTTCAATGATCAGAGCACACAACTCACTACTGCACGCAGGGTTTTGAGGTTGTACATTCAGAGGCTGTGCACTTGGAGTTCAGATGCACGATCCTGTGGTGTTCATGTAGCATTACGCTCTTGTCCACTTAATAACCTGCCCATAGAACCATTGGTCCTCCAAGCACTGCTGGAAGATGGATGAGTGCTTAAGGCAACTTAACCTGCATGACCTCCAAGCTGCTAAGCGGATAAGAGCGTAGGCTCTGCCTCTCTGCTAGATTACTGATTCACCGAACTACGTGGAGAGTTCGGTTCCATTACGAACACTCATCCAGCTTGTCCTGTCTGCGGAAGAACTCAATCTGGGTTCTTGTCTCCAAGGATGCCTGAGCCTGCAGAATTCACTGCAGATATCCCATAACGCTCTTATCTATCTGATAACCTGCTCGGAGAGATAGCGGTGCTGCTATGCGTTTGTGGCGATTGAATGAGAGCATCCAGCAACCTCGATGCATGAAAGTTGCTGGATACATAAGAGCATCTCATTGCACTCAGTGCTGTGTTGAATAACTTCTTGAGATAACGTCTCTGTATATCGATTCCAATCTATTCTCCACACATTCCTGGAATCGTCTTATGCTTGCGGATTTTAATGACCCATCCAACACAGCAGCACTCAATGCTAAAGCGTATTCTGGAAATCACATGTGTTTTACGTGCTTCATCCGACAGGTATGGTCTCAAGCTGGCTTGCGACGTTCCATATAAGTGTTCTTGTATGGAGAGGGATATTCGGATCATTGCTGATTTCGTCAAGTATGGATATCGCTGAAGCTGCCCTTACTGCTTCGGCGAGCCCTTCCTGAAGAAGTATACCTTTGACGTTCTCTGCAGAGCGCCTTATGTTCCTGGGCACGGTATCGTCGCTCATTATTCGCTCCAAAATCTCGACACATTGCTTTATCACTTTCTCAGACATAATAAAAATCACCACCGTTGCGCTTTCTGGGGCTACAAAAGGGTTGAGGATCAGTTCCCGCCTCAGCTCTTGCACTCTGCATGTATATCGTTGTATTTAAAAGTATGGTTGAGGATCCCCAAAAGCTCATGTGGTCAAATCCCCGGAGAGGCAAACTCTGATCTCTTTTGTCCATCTGGGCTCATCTCTGGTTGTGTACTCGCATCATTGAAATCCGCAGCATCCAGTCCAGCCGGACTCGTGGGATGCTCATCTTGGTGATTTGGCGGATCGGTAACCCCGCAGAAAGAGACAGAGTGTATTGTACCTGATTGAAGTTACCAGAGGATTCCTAAAAACCCAGTATTCTGGTATAAAACTCCTTTGATAAAAGCATGCAGCGACATGCCCAGATCATTGAACAGTAGGTTAATAGGAATCCTCACCAGATCGCCACTCCGACGGTTCGACTACATGAGCCCGTGGGATATCTCGCCCATGGCTCTCTGGTAGTCTACCTACGACGTGTGGATAAGCGTAAAAGCAATAGCTTCAGGCAGTTCGTAGCTCATCAACCAAGCTGCAGGGCGCCGGATAAATATTGACATATCACATGATGCCGATTTCCATGCCGACATTGCTCAAAATAAACACATCTGAGGGAGCCGGCCCATTGAGATCAACTCAACGAAGGCGACTACTGGCTCTCGAATACGGCAGAATCGTTCAGCTATTCGGGTACACATCCGATAATTCCACTGCTGAATCGCAGGGATGAGCCCCGCTGATACAAGCACGTGACCTGGGATCAGAGGCGTGTGAGCTTGCGTGGCTCATGTGCCACCTGACATCAGTTCCCGAGAGGCTCTTCAGTGGTTTGGGTCCACCCTCCCGCTAAATCCCGTGTCCATCTCCACTGGAAATGAAGGGGTTGGTCCCCTTCCACTGGAAATAAAGGGGAGATCACCATAACTCTTAATACCCTCCATGCCAAGAGTGAATTGTTCGAGGGAGTTCTCGTGACCACTTCTAGCGGGTTATTTGCCAGCTTTGTTGGACAGGGAGGCATATTCAGATCGCGGGACGTCTTGCGTCCCACATACACTCCGAAGGAGCTGCCCCACCGAGAGGAGCAGATCCAGGAGCTGGCGTCTGTCCTGGCTCCGGCCCTTCATGGCGAGACACCCTCAAATGTCCTGATCTACGGAAAGACCGGCACAGGTAAGACGGCCGTCGCGAAATACGTGGGAAAGGAGCTGGAGGAGGCGGATGCAGGGTCTGCATGCTCTGTCATATACCTCAACTGCGAGGTGGTAGATACACAGTACAGGGTCCTGGCACACCTCGCGAGGCACTTCGACAAGGATATCCCAATGACAGGCTGGCCCACAGATCAGGTCTACTCCGAGTTCAGGAACGCGCTTGATGAGAAGAAGCGTGTGGTCGTCATAATGCTCGATGAGGTCGACAAGCTTGTCAGAAAGGGCGATGATGTCCTTTATAACCTCTCCAGGATAAACTCAGATCTGGTTCAGGCGAGGGTGAGCCTCATAGGCATATCGAACGACCTGAAGTTCACAGAGTTTCTGGATCCCAGGGTCAAATCCTCGCTTGGCGAGGACGAGATCATATTCCCGCCTTACAACGCAGAGCAGATACAGGACATACTGGAGCAGCGGGCCGAGTTGGCGTTCAGGCCAGGTGTGCTCGCGGATGACGTGATTCCCCTCTGCGCGGCCTTCGCGGCGCGGGAGCATGGTGATGCGCGGCGCGCGCTTGACCTTCTCAGGATTGCTGGCGAGATCGCGGAGAGGGCGAGGAGCCAGATGATCACCGAGGAGCATGTGAAGGCCGCAAGGGACAAGATCGAGCAGGACAGGGTGGAGGAGGTCATAAAGACGCTTCCCACGCAGTCGAAGCTTGTTCTTTACAGCATACTCCTCCTGGAGGAGCAGGCAGCCAGGAACATAACAACGAGCGCCGTCTACGGCATGTACAAGCAGCTCTGCCCACTCGTTGAGGCTGACTCGCTCACACACAGAAGGATCACGGATCTCATAGCCGAGCTCGATATGCTCGGCATTCTCCATACTGTTGTGATAAGCAAGGGAAGGTACGGAAGAACGAAGGAGATCTCTCTGAGCGTTCATCCGCCAAAGCTTAAGAGCATACTGCTCCAGGACTACAGGCTCAAGGACCTCGCGAGCTTCAGCGTGCCGACTCAGGCCCGGTTCGGTCCACTCTGAGATGGGCAGAGAGATGCAGCGATGAAGGGTTTGAGTGTCTGAGAAGCTCCGAACCCGCAGCGTTCTGCAAGATGGCTCCTGGCTCTCAGGGGCTGCTCTAATCCAGGTGAGTCAAACACTCATCTGCGCATCGCCGATGCGTATTTGTATCTCAACTTTAGAGATTGAAGATGGTGTTGTTTTGAGCGAGAAGTCAGGCAGGAAGGATGAAGAGGATTATGAAAGCGCATTTGCAGTTTCAGCGCCGGACATGCCCTGCGACCAGAGTTTCTTTGAGACCGATCTGATGAATGCGGATCTGTGGGCAGCACGTGGCAGGTACCTCATGAGGGCTCTTGGGAGGTACTCAGATGCGCTGGATGCGTTTGAACGGGCGATTGAGCTCGATCCCTTGCATGCAAGGGCCTGGAGGGGGAAGGCTGCAGCTCTGAACAACCTCGATCGCTACTCTGAGGCGCTTGAGGCTTGCAAGCGCGCTCTGGAGCTCGACCCGTTCAACCCAAGAAGCTGGATCGTCAAGGGGTTCGCTCACCACAGCCTGGGTGAGTATGAGGAAGCGGTCAGGAGCTACGACAGGGCGATCGAGCTCGATCCGATGGGGCAGGATGCGAGAAGGGCCTGGAACAACCGTGGCGCTGCTCTCGATAACCTCGGGCAGCACGAGGAAGCCCTCAGATCTTACGATGAGGCGATCATGCTGGAGCCATTTGATGCATATGCATGGAACAACAAGGGCGTCTCGCTTGTCGCTCTCAAGAGATATGATGAGGCGCTGCTCTGCTTCGAGAAGGCCATAAAGATCTACCCCGGATACTGGACCGCCTGGATGAACAGGGGCGGGTGCCTGAGGGCCCTCGGCAGACACGAGGAGGCTGAGGAGTCGCTGGAGATGGCGAGAAGGATAGAATCGTCATGATAGAGTAGCGGGGCGCAAACTCCGGTCTTCGGGCCGGAGAGAAAGCCTGGTATGCACTCATCACCATCTGCAGCGCGTATCCTGTGGCTCATGAAATGAAGCCTGCCGATGATTCGGCGGATCGATGACCTCGCGAGAGATGGGAAGTCATTGCAGCCGGTTGGGCTCACCAGAGCTCGCCTCTCAGGATTCGACCACATGCGTCCAGGAAAACGCTCATGACGCAGTGTCACCCGTGTGGATGAAAAATGGTATGCATTCAATGACCATTTTGGTAGTCTACCTACGACGTGCGGATAAGTGCAAAAGCAATAGCTTCAGGCGATTCGCAGCCTTCAACCACGCTGTACGGCGCCGGACAATTATTGACAGGTCTCATGATGTCGATTTCCATGCCGACGTTGCTCCAAATAAACCTCAAAATAAACACATCTGAGGGAGCCGGCCCATCAAGATCAACTCGATGAAGGTAGACTACCACCATTTTCGTACCAATAAAACACTCAGTCTTTGGGTGAGCCCCTCCCCCATACAACCAGATACCTTATTTTGGAGCTGTGCTCGGCCATCGAGGCTGTGATGTACGCGTCCCTCAGATCGTCCCCTCTGGCGAAGACTCCATGGCCGCGTGAAATGCATGCCCTGTGATTCATCAGGGCCTCCGATACCGCGGAGGCGAGCTTCTCGCTGCCGAAGGGACCGTCGACCACAGGCATCTCGCCTAGAAACGCAATCCCCTCGCTGTCAATCGGCACCACCACATCCTCCAGGAGCGATAGCGCCACAGCATAGGGAGAATGCGTATGTATCACCGCTCTGGCATCCGTCCTGCGGTATATGGCTCTGTGGACCGGGGTCTCACAGCTCGCTATGCTGTCATCTGCACATCCTCTGTCTCTCTCGACGAGAACCACCATCTCTTCGTCAATCTCATCGAGCATGGAGCCTGTGCGTGTTATCGCTATTCCATCTTCTGTCAGCACCGAGATGTTGCCGAAGCGCGATCCAGTCAGACCCTGCTCGACGAGCTTCTTCCCGAACCTGGCAATCTCAATCCAGATCATGATACCTCCTATGCATGACCATCAGGCTATGGAAACGCTGCATGCAACATTAGAGGCGTGCCAAAGGGATGAAAAGCGTTTAGGGCGCGGGTTGGTTTCATCCAGACAAATCAACACAGGTTGACCTCTGTGCCGTGCTTTCATCCCAAAGTGGGCCAGCACATTTTAATACGATCCTTCATATGTACTGACCGATGAGCGCGCTGGTGAGAATCAACAGGATCTGCGCATGGATCCTTCTGGTGCTGATGGTGATATTCATAGTGACCGGCTACTCCTGGCAGAATCACATGAACATAATCATCAACCCCCGCCAGGCGGCGCAGATACATACGACCATGGATCCCGTACTTGTGCTGTTCTTTCTCATACATACCATGATAAGCGCCCGCTTTACGCTGATGAGGCATGGCCTGCGGGGCAGGACGGTTGATCTCCTGCTTCTCTGCATCGGTCTCCTGTCATATATTGCAGTGCTCAGGGTGGCGCTGTAATGTGCCGAATTTGCTGTAAGCTTCTATCAAGCTGTCGTGATGCACGCCGATATCTTTTTTGGATTACAGCAAATCTGATGTGTGCCGGGTGGCGCTGTAGCGCATGAGCTGCGTGTGGCTTTCTCTCAGGCCTGTGGAGTTCGCACCATGCTGTTACATCAGCTGCTAGCCGCGCTCAGCTGCTCTAGCTGTTCAGATAAGCGCCTGGCCCTTGTGAGGTGCACCTCCATCCGCCTCAGGAGAACATGTGGCGATTCAGAGGTTGTGGTACACAGCGCGGACCAGTACGATAACTCGCTCATGATTCCACGAACGTACTCCTCGAGATGCGGTGAGAGCCTGTCCTTCTCGCGGAGCCTCTCGATGCTCTCCCATATTTTATCCTCTAGGCTGGCGATCTCGAGGAGGATCAGATTGAGCTGTCTCTCGACATCCTCCATCTGCATCACCTCAGACGCACCTTTGTTAGCTTGGTTTTTGTTCACCGGCCACGGAAACGATTCGATGAACGCTCTTGTGTGCTCAGCAACTTAGAGGTCTAGCAAGCAGGTTTCTGGAATCACACATTCATTTTCCAAGAACGCATAGCAGGACCGATGCCTCTTCTGGCAAGTCATCATATGGATAAGAGCGTCGATGAATTCCATCTCAGAAATAAATGCCTCAGAGCTGCTTTGTTGGATAACCTCTCGAGATAATGTCCCTAGATATCGATTCTGATCTATCATCCACGCATTCCTGGAATCGCCTTCTGGTTGTGGATTTTCATTACCTATCCAACACAGCACCTCAGAGCGCAAAGCCACACGGATCCCGCGGACCTCATGTTAATGATACGAGGCACGAGATGCGCTCCAGAAGGTTCTGTGAGCCTTTTGGCGGTTTCACTGATAAACCACGCTGTTTCCCATGCCATCCTCGCTAACCACTATCGTGCTGTCGAACTGGCCCTGTACATCGCTGATGTGGCTTATTGCAAACAGCTGGGGGAACCTAACTCCTAGGCTCCTTAGCATGTTGATCATCCTCTCCCTGTGCTCGATATCCTGCGATCCGAAGACCTCGTCGAGTATCATGAATGAGTAGCCGCTCTCCTCTCCAGAGGATCTCATGAGGTACTCGCTTATCGCTATCCTCACAGAGAGTGCGATCATATCTATCTCTCCGCCTGAGAACCTCCATATCGGATAATCCGTGCCCCTGTCATCGATGAGTATGTTGAAGTTCTCGTCTATCTTGAGGATGCTGTACTTGCCTGTGACCTCCTCCATTATCCTGGCCGCATTCTGGGCGATCTCATCCCTCACCCTCACCAGGAGCGCATCCATGAATCTCACAAGCATGTCCCTGACTGTGGATATCACCTGAGCTCTCCTGTTGAACTCATCTAGCTCCCTCTCCAGATCCCTCTTTCTCTTCAGATCCTCATTCAGCTTTGAGAGGTTCCACTCCAACATCCTCAGTTCATCGCGCATCCTGACGTATTCCTCGTTTGTGAGTCTCAGTCTCTCTTCTGCATCCGTGAGTCTCTTCGTAGCGTTCTCGTAATCTGCATCGCTGTAGCCCAGATCTGCAAGTTGCCTGCTGAGCTCATCTCTCTGTGCGTGCAGCCTCTTCAGATCAGCCTCTGCCTCGAGCATTCTGGATCTTGATAAATCCTCACCTGCGATCTCGATCCTCAGGCTGTTCGCGATCGATTCGATCTCAGCAAGCCTTGCAGCCTCAGCTCTGAGCCTCTCGTATTCATCCGGATTGAATCCAAGATCTGATAGATCTTTTTCAACCTTCAGGAGATCTCCATCCAGCCTCCGGACTCTCGCTCTCAGGGTCTCCAGATGCTCCTCGAGGCCCTTAATCTCGCCTGCTCGCTGAAGCAGAAGCCTGTATCTCTCATGGAGGCTCTGGAGATCCGACAGGGTCGATTTCAAACGAAGGTACGAACGCTCGTCATAATCTAGAATGGAGATGCCCCTCGAGAGTTCGAGGATCCTCTCATCCAGCGCAGACACCCTCTCTCTGGTTTTCCTGAGATCGCTCTCCAGTCCTGGGAGGGTTTCGAGGCGTGCAAGGAGCTTCGCCCTCTCATCGATGATCTCATCATAATCTGTAAGAGAGCGCTTTACCTCTTCGTATCTCTCCGGATCATAATCGACCAGCCCCATGGCATTGATCTCGCCATCCAGCTCTGAGATTCTTTCCTCGATCTCTGAGAGCTGGAGCCTGACCTCTCTCTGCTCAGCCTCAAGCGATGCGAGAGCGCTTCTTCTCCGGCTCAGCGATTCTGCGGATGCCCTGAGGCTCTCCTTGAGATGCTGCGCGTGTTTGATGCGCGCGTTCAAATCCAGAAGCTCAGCCGCAGCCCTCTCACAGTCCCTCCTGTATCTGGAGATCTCATCTCTGTACTTCTCCGTGAGTCGGGTGTACTGATCGCCCAGAGGGCGCTCGCATGTCGGGCAGGGGCTATCCTCACCAAGGTTTTCGATCCGCCTGAGGCTGTTCCGAGACTCAAGCATCCTGGACTCTGCGAGATTGCGGATGCTCTCGATCTCTGTCCTCTTTCGATTCAGGGTGTCTGTGAGATCCTCTAACTGGATCTCCTTATCCCTGAGCTCTTCCTCCTCCCGGGCGAGATCGCCGATCTCGGAGATCTTTTTTTGAATCTGATTAAATCGCTTCAGGAGCTGGGCATGCCTTTCGATGTGCGTCTTTTTCTCAGACAGCAGCTCATCAAGCCTGCGGCGCCTCTCTTTTGCTCTTTCAAGCTTCTCCAGCTCCCCCTTCAGCGAATCCAGGAGAGATAGCCTGCGCTCAAGACCTGGGAGCGATCTTCTGGCATCGCGCAGCTCTCTGACGATGCCTGCTTTCTCACTGTAGCCTCTCAAAAGCGCGGATCTCTCAGCATCCATGCCCGCGATGGAGGAGGCGTGCGACATGAATTTCTCTCTCTTCCTCTCGAGCTCCTCCAGCTCCCTCACCGTGCTCACATAGAGATCCTCCTTCTCTCTGAGGCTCTCCATCTCAGTGCGGTATCTGTAGAGCTCATCGAGCCTGGCTTCAAGCTCCTTCAGCGAGCGTAGCGTCTCTCTTCTCTCCACCTGAATTCTCATCAGGCTCGAGCTCAGCCGCTCGTAGTCTCTCCGAGCTGCCTCCAGCTCATTGAGTCTCTCCCTCATCTCATTCAGACGCCTCAGATCGGAGGCGAGCTCCTCCAGCTTTCTCTTCTTCCTCTCAATCCCCTCGAGCCTGGCGCGCTCCTCTCTGACCGTTCTCTCTCTGTCCGCGATGTAGCCCTGAATGTGCTCGATCTCTCTCCTCAGATGCTCATGCTCCCGTCTCTTCTGCTCGAGGAGCTGGAGATCCCTGCCGGCCGTCTCCCTTTCCCTTTCAGCATCTCTGAGCGACATCTCCCTTCTGCTCAGCTCTGCTCTGGCCGATGCCTCCTGCGCCCTGATCTCCTCGATCCTCCTCTCCACATCGCCCAGCTCCGAGAGCGCTCCGGAGGCCAGGTTGACCTCTGTCTCGATCTCCCTCAGATCCTCCTTCGTGATCTCGAGCCCGATCTCGCGTATGTCCTCAAGGCCGAGGAGCTTCAGCAGGTAATCCCTCTTTCCGGCTCCCCCCTCTCTTATCAGATTATCAAGATCCTTCTGTTTCGCGTAGAAGGTCCTCATGAAGTCCTGGAAGCTTATCCTTATCAGCCTGGAGAGGTGAGCATCAACCTCGCGCACGCCCTTGGCGACCTGCTGGCCGTTTATGCAGAGGGATGCATCGGGCAGCATGCCCTTCCCCTTCATGATTCTCGATATGAGGATCTCCTTTTTTCCAATGGATAGTGTTAGATGAACCTCCACCGGTTCCTCCGGCCTCGCATTGACATTCTTTATGAACTTCCTCTCCACAGTTGATGCCCTGTTGCCGTAGAGCGCCCAGGCTATCGCCTCGACGATCGTGCTCTTGCCGGCTCCATTCCCTCCGATGATGCCCGTGAGCCCGTCCTGGAAAGTTATGTCCGCCTGCCTGTACTTCTTGAAGTTTCGCAGCACCAGCCTATTGAGATGCATCCATACCCTCTGTGCCTCTCCTATCTATCACCTTTCTGATCAGCTCGGTACCGTAGCTCATGACATCCTGCCTGATTGCATTCGGTATCTTTTCCATCTCGGCCTCCAGGAAGCGCATAAACTCAAGATCGAGGCGCTCCGGAGGTTTTATATCCTCAGCTCTTCCGACCTCATCGTACTCAGGTTTTATCTTGAGGCAAAACATCGAGGACGCAAGCCTGCTCAGCCTTCTCTGGTCCATCCTTCTGTACGCGGCTCTGTTTACCCTCCTGAGGTCGACGCGGACGATTTTATTTTTATCCTCTCCACACTTCTCCTCGATGAGATCCAGTATCTCCTCAGCGGTCTTTCCAGAGCAGTCCAGCTCCACGACCCTCATCCCGACGTTCGGCACCCCGATGCTCTCCACCTCTCCAGTGCTCAGATCCACCATCAGAGCTCCCTTTCTCTGGGGAGCCTCGTTGAAGTTGAAGTACTCGATCGAGCCGCTGTACCAGGTGTTTTGAGCAATCCTCCTCTGATCGTGATAGTGTCCGAGCGCGATGTAGCTGAAATCGCTCTTCAGGAAGCTGTCGCTGACGATGTGCTCTCCCACCGTGTTCATGCTCTGATCACGCAGCGCCTCCACGAGTCCATGCATCACCAGCACATCCGAACCACACATATCGATCTTTCTGAACTCCTCCAGGTAGTCCTCCTGGGTGAAGCAGAATGGTATGCAGTGGAAGACATGATCTCCGACCTCGAATCGCTCGTATCTGTATCTGTGGGCGATATAAACGTCCTCCATTCCATCGTATAGGTAGAACGGGCTCAGCGCCGAGTAGCTCTTGGGGGCATCATGATTCCCGCTTATCACAATCACAGGGATGCCGGCGTTGCTTAGGCTCTCAAGAGACTGCTTGAATACACAGAGCGGTCTTATCCTGGGACGGACGTGGTGGAATACATCGCCAGCATGCACCACCGCATCAGGCTTGAGCTCTATTATCCTCTCGATGGCTCGCCTGAAGTCCCTGTATATGCACTCCTCCATGAGGTTCCTGCCCTTCTCGTCCATCCTGCTGAAGCTCTGGAAGCCGAGATGGGTGTCTGCGATGTGGACAACTCTCAAACTATCCCCTCAGTCCGGTGTCGGTCTGAATGATCTTCTTACTGGGGCGCTCGGCCGGAGCCGCTCTATGTAATCCTCGTACCTGTGGATCCTCGCAGGTATCGGGAAGGGCACGTTCAGCGTGCTTATGATCGCCTCCCCCTTCTCCAGAGTCTGGATCTCAACATCCAGCGACGAAAGATCCTGCTTCGCAGACTCCTCCACGCGCATCCTGTCGTTCCTGTCTGCGAGCCCCATCACGACCATCGTGTTGAACTGCGATAGAAGCTCCCTGTCTATCAGCTTTGGCTGCTGGGTTATCGCGCAAAGGCCCACGCCGAACTTCCGGCCCTCTCTGGCGATCTCCTCGAAGCGCGCTATCCTGCTGTCACTCCCAAGAACCCTCTGCGCCTCCTCGATGACGATCATGCACTTCTTTCTGCCCTCCTCCTCGTTTCTGTACTCCTCCATTATCCGTCTGGATATCAATGACAGAAGGAAGAGCTCGCTGCTCTCGCTCAGGTTGGGGATGTCGATAAGCACGACCCTCCCGCTCTTTATCCCCTCGATTATCCCCGGGATGCTGGAGTCTTCAGAGGATTTTATATATTTATTTCTTGAAAGTATGTTCTCCAGCTTCCTGATAAGAACGCCGACCGTCTTCTCTGATAACTTCGCCTTTTCTGTCAGCACCTCTCTGCCCTTCTCATCGAGGATCTCATCTATCCACGAATCCCCCTCGAAGATCCGCTCAAGGCTGTCCAGGGCGTCCATCTGCGCACCGGTCCAGTCGTGCAGCACCTTGATGTCCTCCGGCAGTATATCCTTTCTGGAGATCCTGAGCTCGCTGACCTCCGGGAGGCTGCAATTCCTCGGCTCGGTGGAGTAGCATTTCAGGCTTGATAAGTACGGGGTGAGGTGAAGAAGCCCCTTGGCGTTCTTGCTGCCTCTCAGGTACTCTCCATGGGGATCGACTATGAGGAGGCCGAACTCGGATCTGTTCTCGGAGGCCAGCTTCATGCATGAGGCTGCGAAGACCTTCATGAAGTTGGACTTGCCCATTCCAGTGGTCGCGAATATGCCCATGTGATGGTCCATCACGCTGCTGTGAAGCGCCACGGCCACATCTGTATCCCTGCTGCCGTTTCTCAGGACGCCGACCTCGATATCGCCCATGGTCTCCTTTAAAAAATCGAACTCTTTCGCCTCTGTCCTCTTCACCCTGGAGAATTTGGTGGGTATGGTCTTCGCCTTTCTGAATGCGCCCTTTCTTTTAGTTTGATCGCGGGGTATGCATCCGAGCGGCTCTGCGATGACCCTGTTGAAGATCTGCTCCTCATCATAGAGCTCCGTGCCCCTGATACTCGTATCCCATCTCCCATCGTAGTTCGAGTCGTGCTGCACATTGACTACACGGGCGAGAAAGAGCATATCCCTGTCCTCCACAGTGAAGATCTCCCCCACATCTGCCTTCTCATCATATGGTATTACAAACTCGTATGAGCGCACGTCCTTTGCGAGTATTCTGTACGCATTTCCTGGCATGCTCTTCAGCACCATCCTCTCCGTGGAACTCAAGGCGATCCCCTTCCTTTCTGAACGTCATTCATCTTTGAACTTTGTGATGCCTGGAATGGGTTGTAGGCGCGGACCGCTGGAGAGGCTGCACGCAGGGCCTCTGACACAGACCCTCATGCTATGTGGGGGACGGCAGGGCGCAAACTCCGGCCTTCGGGCCGAACAGAAAACCATCTCGGCTCACCTCCGCAGACTATCGGAGATCTGGATTGGGCAGAGTTTCTGGGATTCATTGGGGTTCTTTTCTCTCTATCAATCCACTAATTCAACTGGATGAGCCACTGCCTCATCAGTATCGAGAGCCTTTACAGCGAATCCGGAGATACGGCAAGGCTCACGATTATTATGGTCAGAACGCCGACAAGCAGCATCTTCAGACCGCTTATCAGCGCCACCTCCTCGCTTATTCTGGCCAGGAAGAGCCCGAGGAGAAATAGCACGACCAGCCCCAGGGCGAGCGACATCATTGCTGCAGCGCTCATGCTTATCAGCGGGACCATGAAGAACGGTGAGATCAGGAGGAGGGCTGCGATCGCCGGGCTCAGGCCGTCGACGAGCGCGACCGCGATGCTCGCAGTTCTGAATGCCCTGACGACGTGCGTGCCATCGAGATCTCTGAGCATTGCGGATTCGAGCTTCCGGATGTCCCTCATCCTTTCAGCCCTCTCGGCCATGTAAGCGCCGCTCATTCCAGATATGCCCATCGCTATGCTTCCTCCCACTCCGGCGGTTATCACAAATCCGGAATCCTGGACGCCTGAGAGGTACGCTCCGAGAACCACGCCCATGATCGTGAGAACGCCATCAAATGCGTTCATCACGAAAAGACGCCTGGCTATCTCCAGAGCGCCGCTGGCTTTGAGGTACCTCCTGTAAAGCTCTATGCGCGAGGTCACCACGATCTACCACACAGGAGATGATTCACAGGATCTTTAACGTTTTGAATCCGGGATACGCGCGACCTCAGGATGGGCTCACGGATTTTCTGGCGAGCTCGAACTATTGAAAGTCCAGTCAGAAATCAACACCTACTGACACAGTACCTCACGAAATCACCAACGCTCTCATACATATGATGACTTCCAGAGGAGGTGCTGGTCCTGCTATGCGCTTTTGGAAAATGAATGTGCGATTCCAGCAACCTGCTTGACCTCTAAGTTGCTGAAAACGCAAAAGCGATCACCAGGGAGACATGTCCCAGTGGATGAATGGCTTACAGGCACGCTCATCCAGAAGGACGGATGCATTCTCGCAGAAGGCTTAAAAGTTGTGTGATTTATCTCCTGAAGGGGGTCGGTGAACATAGAGAACCTCTGCGCATCTCTGAGGAAGCTGGCTGAGGATGGTGCGGATGCGATCTCCAGGGCGGGGGATGTCCTGGTTGTATCGCATATCGATGCTGATGGTCTGACCGCAGCTGGAGTGATATGCACAGCCCTCTCGAGAAAGGGCATGGATTACACACCTCTCTTCTTCAAGCAGCTTACTAAAAACGAGCTCGAGAGCATCGCAGATGTGGGATCAGATCTGGTGATCTTCACAGATCTTGGAAGCGGCATCATCCAGGAGATCTCGGCTCTTGATATCAAAGCTGTTATCGCTGACCACCACCGTCCTGGAAGCACTGAGCGGTACAGGGGAATAGTGCACATCAATCCACATCTTCTTGGCGGGGATGGCGCGACCCAGATAAGCGGCAGCGGGGCCGCATTCCTTCTCGCGAATGCTCTGGGGAAGAACGAGGATCTATCTGCGCTCGCTGTGGTTGGCGCAGTCGGCGATCTCCAGGATCTCTCGTCTGGCAGGCTCGTCGGTCTCAACCGCAGGATAATCGATACAGGCTCGAGAGCAGGCGTTCTGTCCTTCGGCCCGGATCTCAGGCTCTTCGGCAAGCAGACGCGTCCTGTATTCAAGATGCTCGAGTACTCCACAGATCCTTACATTCCCGGATTATCGGGGGATGAGGAGGCGTGCATCTCCTTCCTGAAGGAGATAGGGATACGGCTCGGCGGGGAGCGGTGGAGGAGGTGGATAGATCTCGACCGGGATGAGCGCGCGAGGGTTGTCTCCGCGCTGATCCGTCATGGTTTGCGTTCTGGCATTCCTGGATTCAGGCTTGAGCGTCTCGTCGGGGAGGTATACACGCTCACGCGTGAGAGGGAGGGCACGGAGCTCAGGGATGCGAGCGAATTCTCCACCCTGCTGAACGCCACGGCTAGGTACGGCCACTCCAAGATCGGCTTGGATGTATGCCTCGGCGACAGGGATGGGGCGCTTGAGGAGGCGAGGCTTCTTCTGAGCCAGCACAGGCAGAACCTTCTCAATGGCATCAAGCTTGTGAAGGAGCGCGGTCTGATACAGCTGTCGAACATACAGTACTTCGATGCGGGTGAGGATATACTCGATACCATAGTGGGCATCGTGGCGGGGATGGTATTTCAGATAGCAGACAGATCGAAGCCCATTCTGGCATTCGCATCCACTCCGGATGGCATGCTCAAGGTCTCGGCGCGGGGAACACAGGACCTTGTGAGAGCAGGCCTGGATCTTTCGCGTGCGGTCTCTGCATCAGCCGGTGATGTCGGCGGCGTCGGAGGAGGCCACAGCATCGCAGCCGGTGCCACAATACCCCCACAGAGCAGGGATGAGTTCCTCTCGATCATTGACAGAATCGTCGGGGAGCAGCTGAGGAGAAACCAGAGCGCTTGAATGCGGGGATCCTCGCCAGGCGCCGTTAGGACTCGGATCTACACAGGAGGCAGGTAGCCGGACTCCACAGCATGGTTCTTGGCAACCAGCAACCTTTCGTCCATGCTGAAGTTTCCTATGAACATGTGTGTGATCGTCGACTGCTCCTCCCTTGGCTGCTCGCGCTCCTCATCGTACACAACATAGCCCATCCTGCCCATACCGCTGAAGTTCGCGTTTATGACCAGCTCGGTCCAGCTCGGGAACATCCTGAGATCCATGCGCGATGAAAGCCTGCTGCAGTCCTCGAACTCCTTCTCACCGACCATGCTCAGATTGTAGTTCATGAAGCGCGTGCTCTCCCTGAACTTCTGGTCGTAGGTGAAGAGATGAGCCTCAGGGTCTGTCTTCGATCCCAGACGAATAATCGGCTGCGACTGGGCGATGCCGAGAACCATCAGTATCAAAGCTATCGCCACTAGCCTCCTACATCTTGGCATCACAGTGAGAGTCGCGGTATGATGTTATAATCTTTCCGCATTGCTTTATGGTTCGTGTAATCAGATCATCGCGCCCAGCAAGCATCTGACATCGCAGGATTTATGATCTGTTGTGCCTGTGAATGCCGATTCCCGATTTTTCATTCAGTGATTCAAGTACACTACCTCAAGATCAACTCAAGAAAGGTAGACTACCCACTTTTTGGTCATCGCATAACGCTTTACGCAACAGGTCCGGATATTACTTTCGCCGTGGATGGCATGAGTTTATCTATGATGCGGTCTCACTTCATATCACCTCTCAAAGAAAACTAGAGGCTGGTTGAATGAAAGATATTGAGCAGATCATATCCAGGCTCAGAGAGCTTGGGATCGATGTCAGCACCGGGGATGTGGAGAATAGATACCGCCTTCTTGTCGACAGGTTTCAGGTCCCTCCCCGGGAGGCGCAGAGAAGCGTTCTTAACTACTACCTGAAGGAGAAGGGCATCGCGCTTCCCGCCAGAAAGAGCGAGCAGGTGAAGATAAACCAGATCCGCGAGCCTGGAAGGTGGGTGGACCTGGAGGCGAAGGTTCTGAGCCTCTTTGATTCCCCCAGTCCTGCGATATCCCAGGCTGGGATTTTAGGAGATGAGACAGGCAACATACGGTTCGTCAAGTGGGCGAAGTCCGGGCAGCCTGACCTTGTTGAGGGGAGGAGCTACCTTCTCAGGAACCTCGTGACGGACGAGTTCCAGGGTAGGTTCAGCGTCAAGATAAACAGAAGCACTGAGATCTCAGAGCTCGGGAGAGATATCGAGTCTGTTATGCTTCCACAGAGCTCCGCAGATTACAGGGTCTCGGACATCAGAGGGCCTGGGCAGTGGATCAACCTCAGGGCCAAGGTCGTCCAGCTCTGGGAGCCCTCGAGCGAGTCGATCCAGCAGCAGGGCCTGCTCGGTGATGAGACAGGAGTCGTGAGGTTCGTCAAGTGGGCGAAGTCCGGGCAGCCTGACCTTGTTGAGGGGAGGAGCTACCTTCTCAGGAACCTCGTGACGGACGAGTTCCAGGGTAGGTTCAGCGTCAAGATAAACAGAAGCACTGTCATAGAGGAGACCGAAGAGCCGATCGAGGTATCTCTGAACAGAAGGATCTCAGGCGCCATAGTCGATATACAGAAGGGCTCCGGACTGATCAAGAGATGCCCGACATGCAGGAGACCCCTGTCAAAGGGTATATGCGCAGAGCACGGGAAGGTTGAGGGTGTTTACGATCTCAGGGTGAAGGCTGCGATAGATGATGGTCTCATCGTTCAGGACATACTGATAAACCGCGAGCGCGTTGAGGAGCTCATAGGCCTCACAATGGATCAGGCTAAGGAGATGGCCATGGAGGCGCTGGATCATGAGGTCGTCCTCGCGCTCATCGAGGAGAAGCTGATAGGCAGGTACTTCGAGGTCACCGGGCCGGTGAGGGACAGGTACCTTCTTGTGGACAGCATAAAGGAGATGGCTTTCAGCGAGGATGATCTGTCTCTGCTTGTGAGCAGGGCGGAGGGGCTATGATGTACTCCAGAGAGGTTGCCAGGAGGGTGTTTTTGGAGGAGCTCAGGAGATCGGATCTCTCCTTCCGGGAGGGGGACGACTCGCAGTACGCGCCACAGTACCTCCTGACGCCAACAGGCGCCAGGTGCAACCGGGTTTTTGTTGTAGGGACGCTGATAGAGAGAGACGATATCGGCGAGGAGGTTGAGTACTGGCGCGGAAGGCTCGCGGACCCGACAGGCAGCATCCTGATATACGCGGGACAGTACCAGCCCGAGGCATCCAGAGCGCTTGCGGAGATCGAGATCCCGGCCTTCGTTGCGGTCGTCGGCAAGCCATCTGTCTATGAGACTGAGGACGGGAAGAAGATAACATCGATAAGGGCAGAGGCCATACAGAAGGTCGATCTCGATACCCGCAACAAGTGGATCATCGAGGCTGCGCGCAGGACGCTCGAGAGGCTGGAGCTCATGCGCAGCATAGATGTACCTACGAGCACAGACTTCCAGCCAGGAACTGTGTACCACCCTGAGGCAACGACTGTCGAGGACTGCAGAAGGGCCAGGGTTCATTACTCCACGAACATCGAGGAGTACAGGCAGATGGTTCTCACAGCCCTGAATGCCATCAGAAATGAGCAGGCGATCGAGGAGGTCGTACCTGATGAGGCACATGTGGCGCCTGAGGTGCGTGAGACAAGTGAGCCCAGCGCCGGGGAGGAGATGCTGGGCTCTCGACTGCGTCGAGAGGATTCGGCGGCTCTCGATACAATCGAGAGGCTTCGACAAAGTCGAAGCGAGCCGAAGCATCTCCCAGTTCGCGAAAAGGTGCCTGTAGATTATGAAGTGGGTACAGGGACCGAATCGCGCGAGCCTGATCAATACACCAGACCACAGCCAGTCAGGAGGAAACAGACGGGATCGAAGCGCATAAGCAGCCTCATCGATCTTGAGGATGATGATATAGAGGAGATAGATATATAAGACCCGCACTCCTGATGGTTCAATCGCATCTTCTTCAAGCAGGGCTGTTTGAGGGCCTCAGGCCCTCCTCTCGCCGTTTTGGGATTGTGTGGCCAGGGCACACCCTCATGTGCCCGAGCCCCCACTCTCAGCTCTATTTATTTCTTTCTGAGCAGTCTGGCCTGGAAGCCGTGGTACTTTGCGAAGCCCTCGGCATCCCGCTGGCTCAGCGTCTGGGAGTCGAACGACACCATCTCCCGGGAGTAGAGCGCGTCAGGTGACCTCCTGCCAACAGGCATCGCACTGCCGCAGAAGAGCTTCATGCGAACTACGCCGTTGACCCTTGAGTTGGCCTGGTCGATGAAGGCGTTCAGGTCTGCGAAAAGCGGATCGTCCACCAGTCCCATGTATGCCATCTCTGCCCATGCCTCATCGACGCCAGCCTTGAACCTTAGCTCTGCTCTGGAGAGGACGAGCTGCTCGAGGTCCCTGTGGGCCGTCAGAAGAACAGTCGCTGCAGGATGCTCGTAGTTCTCCCTTGCCTTGAGCCCAAGAACGCGATCCTCTATCATATCGGTCCGTCCGATTCCATGCCTGCCTGCAATGAGGTTCAGCCGCCTGATCAGCTCGACCCCGCCGAGCCGCTCGCCGTTGAGCGCCACAGGCACGCCGCGCTCGAACTCGATCTCGACTGTCTCCGGAGGCACACTCCCATCAGGGGTTCTGGTCCAGGCGTATATCTCCTCAGGCGGCTCGAAGAACGGGTCCTCGAGCATCCCCCCCTCAATAGATCTCGACCACAGGTTCTCGTCTATAGACCACGGACGCTCTTTCGATGCCTGTACTTCTATGCCGTGCTCCCTCGCGTAGTCGATCTCCCACTCCCTTGAGAGGTCCAGATCCCTCATGGGCGCGATGACCCTCATTCCTGTGGCCCTGAAGACCGCCTCGAACCTGAGCTGGTCGTTGCCCCTTCCTGTGCATCCGTGTGCGAGCGCGTTTATCCCCAATCTTCTCGCAACATCAACGACCTTCCTCGCTATCAAAGGCCTCGCTATGGCGGTTCCCAGTACATAGCCCTCGTAGGAGCCGTTGGCCTTTATGAGCGGGAATATGTAGTCCCTGACGAACTCATCCTTCGCATCTATTACATAGTGCTCATCGCTGAGCTTCTCAGCCCGCCTGTTTCCGCGCTCGATGTCCTCAGGCGGCTGGCCCACATCGACAAGCACGGTGACGACGCGCCTCATGCCGTAGCGCTCCCGCAGGAGCGGAATGCATACAGATGTGTCAAGCCCGCCGGAATAAGCAAGAGCAACCTCAGCTTTGTCTGTCATGCTGGTAACCGGAAGGAAACAAGTTATTTCAATTTTATGAGTGGCCGGTTTTGAGCGGCTCAGACTTCAGGTAAATCACGGATGCGGTTGGTCGGGAACCCGATTCATCAAGTCCCGTCACATTCAGCCCATGCAAGAGAGGATTCCTAAAGACCCAGTATTTTGGTATAAAACTCCTTTGATAAAAGCATGCAGCGACACGCCCAGATCATTGAACAGGAGGTTAATAGGAATCCTCAAGATTATAAAACATCTCGCCGGAAGCTGTTAGTGCAACCCTCTCGTTCAGGTTTTGGGCTCGAATAGCTGAACGAGAGACTGGAAATCAAAGGCGCCAGGCTGGAGCACTCCGAATGCAAAACCGTAGCTGCATTGCGATGGAGCGTTCGGCTCAAGATTTAAATAGCTGCTCTTCAGATTTAATACATCGATGGAGAAGGAGCTTCTGACCCGCGGCGTGATCAACGTGCTGAGAGAGGCGGGCTTCCTGGTCTCGTCCATGTGTGACATCAGGCCGAGGAGCTTTGATCTTGCAGCCAGGCGAGAGGAGCTGCTCCTGCTGCTCAAGATTCTCTCTAACATAGACGGCCTGAACGAGCGCACAGCCCGCGAGATCACCAGACTTGCAGGCCATCTGCTCGGGCAGCCGCTGATAGTGGGCGAGAAGACCAGGGATCAGATGCTCGAGAGGGGCGCGGTCTACTTCAGATATGGGGTTCCGACGGTGAGCCTGCCGACGCTTGCTGATTACCTGCTGGGAGGCATACCCCCGCTGGTCTACGCAGCACATGGCGGTCTTTATGTTAAAATCGATGGGGGGATGCTCCGGAAGCTGAGGATAGAGCGTGGGATATCGATCGGCGAGCTGGCAGCGGAGCTGGGCGTTTCGAGGCGCACCGTGAGCAAGTACGAGAGCGAGTCGATGGACACATCGATAGATATAGCGCTGAAGCTCGAGGAGATCTTCGACGAGGAGCTGATCCAGGCCGTGGATATATTCAGGCAGCGTTTCATGGAGGAGACCACCGCAGAGGTCAAGGACAGCATTCTGCGCAGGCTCGTGGAGATCGGGCTCCGCGTATTCCCGATATCCCAGGCGCCATTCAACGCAATAACGAGAGATGATGAGATGGTGGTACTCACAGGCGTGAGCAGGCTCACAACAAGCATGATCAAGCGTGCAAGGCTCATGAGCAGCCTCTCATCTGTGACACTCACGCACTCTGCGCTCATAGTCGATGGCGAGACGAGGATAGACAGAATAGAAAGGACCGCGGTCATAGGCCGGAAGGAGATAGAGAAGATCGATAGCAGAAAGGACTTCGCAGATCTCCTGATGATGAAGCGCGAGAGCTCCGCCTATTAGGATCAGAGCTTACTGGGCGCTATTTTATTGTATATCTGGACGTACCAAAAGCCATGAGACTTCTTGATAAGATCCGCGAGTCTGGGAATGTGTTTGTTGTTGCGGTCGCCGGGGATAGTGGATCCGGCAAGACTACATTCACGAGGGGCATCCGCCGGCTGCTTGGCGAGGATGTGGTCAGCACATTCTCCATGGACGACTATCACAGTCTCGATCGCAGGCAGCGAAAGGCTCTGGGGATAACGCCGCTGAGGCCGGAAGCGAACAGGCTGGACCTGCTGGCTGAGCATCTGGAGATGCTCCGGAGGGGGCTTCCCATAGAAAAGCCCGTCTACGATCACGCAACCGGAGAGATCAGGGGGCCGGTCATCTTCGAGCCATCCCCTGTAATCATCGTCGAAGGTCTTCATCCGTTCTACACACAGGAGCTCAGAGAGCTCTCTGACTTCAAGATCTTCGTCGATCCGAGCAGAGCTGTGAAGAGGAGATGGAAGCTCAGGAGGGATGTGGGGGAGCGGGGCTATGCTCCGGAGGATGTGATGAGGGAGATCCTGGAGAGGGAGCCGGACTACAAGCTCTACGTGGATGTGCAGAAGGTCTACGCTGAGATGGTGATAAAGATCCAGGACTCGAGGATCCCGCCGGAGTGGACTGAGATCGCGAGGGGCCTGAGCGGGGAGAAATACTCGGTGCGGATCATACAGCAGATTCTCGATCAGCCCCTGGACGAGGTCGATCTGACGATAGACCTGAGCAGGATAATGAGGCTAACAGAGCGCGAGTTCTCGATAGAGTTCCAGAGGGACGACTACTACGGGAAGAGGGTGGGGGTCATGACCCTCGATGGCGAGTTCCCCATCACCATGATAAAGGACCTGGAGAGGAAGCTCTGCAGGTTCCTGGGAAGGGATCTGCCCTCAGTCTCAGAGGGGCAGGATCATGCATCCTACGTCAATGCGACCGGGATGGCACAGCTCATCCTGATCTGGAGGTTCCTGGAGAAGATCGCGAAGCTCGCCGGATGATCAGCACCACCTCTCGTAGCACACGATCTCCTCCATGGGCTTCCTCGGCCTTGGCGCGGGATCCTCTGCGGGGTATCCGAGCGGGAGAAGCGCGACGACGCGGACGTTCTCCGGCACCCCCAGGATCTCCTTGACTCTGTCCTCGTAGAATGCGCCGATCCAGCAGGTTCCGAGCCCGAGCTCGGTGGCCTCCAGAGTCATGTGGTCGACTGCTATTGACACATCTATGGTGTAGGTGTGCTGGCCGCATGTCATCACGTATCTCGTCTCTGTACCGCAGGCAGCTATGACAACAGGCGCCTCTGCGATGAACTGCTGGTTCTTGGCAGCTTCAGCAAGCCTCCTGCGCCTCTCCGGATCCCTCACAACTATGAACTTCCAGTCCTGGAGGTTCTTTGCAGACGGGGCAAGCCTTCCTGCCTCAAGTATGCGGTTGAGCTTCTCCTCCTCCACCGGCCTCTCCTGGTACCTTCTTATGCTCCTCCTCCTTCTTATGGCCTCGATCACATCCATGCATACGCCTCCCTTCGCTACGGCCTTCTCCTGAGCTCCCTCTCGAGCTCAGCACCCTTCTCCGTAAGGCGCCATATGCCATCTGACTCCTCGATCAGACCCCTCTCGTCAAGATCCTGGAGCACCTTCCTTACAGCAGGCGGCGTTATCCTCTCTATCTTTGCGATCTTCTCGGCGCTCATCGGCCCCTTCGATCCCAGGACCTGTATCACGCGCTCCCTCTGGCTGTTTCCCAGAACGAACCCCATCAGCTCATCCATTCTGTATACCTCTGCGATAGCTTTATTGCTTCCAATATCTTAATAGATTGTGGCGGGTTAGTCCGGGTGGTTCGGCGTCACCTGTAACCCGAAATCGCCGATATGCGGGGGACGAAGCTGGTGGGCGACTTTATGCGCCGTGTATTCGGCCCATCCGCGTACAATGATTCTCCGTTCTGTAGGGACGGCATCGGCCAGGGGGTCAGCCGGAGGGCGGGCTCGCTGGCCCTAACTGCAGGCACCGGTTCAGGCCCGGAAGGGAGCAGACCCACTGCGGGTAACCGTCGCTTACAGGATCGCGGGGAGGAGAAAGCGGATGGATCAGCTGGTGCGCGGTGCTTCTGGCAACCGCCAGCGCACCCGCCAGAAATGATATGTCTTTTGCGGTATGCGCTCCATCTGAAGTTCTCAAGAGCGTTACATGTGTGTACAGACCAAATGTTTATTTTTTACATTGACGGCAGCAACCATTTGAATGTAAATGATTCCGGGTCCCTCAGATTATTAGCAGCAGTGGGGCACATCGATAGAAAAGTATATATACTATTACTTCTCACAAGTAAACGATCTATTATGTCGCTAGCCTCAACTGTAATGGTGAAAATGTACACCAGAATACGTTCGAGGATATAGCGGCGCCTTTCTTGAGCCTCACACTTAGCTCTGCATATATTTATCGAACTCCATATTAATAATATTAATTAAATATAAGGAGGTGACTGGCTGTGAATCGCACTACAAAGCTGCTGATGCTATCTGATATCCTCGTGCTCACCGGTCTCGGGCTGATACAGCCCATACTGGCGATATTCATAAACGATGGCGTTGCAGGTGGCAGCGTTCTATCCGCAGGAATAGCTAGCACGCTCTTCCTGGTCACTAAATCACTGGTCCAGCTGCCCTTCGGGATGTACATCGACAGGGTGAGGAACAAGAGCAGATGGCTGCTCATAGGCACATCAATTGTGGCTTGCGTACCTGTCATGTACATATTCATCGACAGCATATACCAGGTCTACATCGCGGAGATCATCAACGGCATCGGAAGCGGTCTCGCATATCCAGCCTGGATAGCCCTCTGGAGCGCAAATGTGGAGAAGGGCAGCGAGGGGTTCGAGTGGTCTCTCTACTCCACATCCACAGGGCTCGGGACAGCGTTCACAGCAGCGGTCGGTGCGGCCATAGCCAGCATGCTCGGGTTCACTGCCACATTCATATTCACAAGCATGATGTGCCTCATGGGATCAGGGATAATACTGATGCTCGACCGGGAGGAGCACGCGGCAGTAAAACCCTTCACCTCAACAGCTCCGGTCTGAGGGCTGGAGTTCTCTCAAACACTGGACCCGTTTATGGGCATCCTTCGTGACCGAACTGTCAGCGACGATCCCAAAATTGATAAATCCTGGAGAATTCTTCACTCTGGCGATGAAAGTCTGCGAGAGATGCGGTGGGCAGGGCTTCATGATCGTAGGCGAACGTACCTGCCCCAACTGCGATGGCACTGGTAAGACGGAGTCCATAACACTTACCGAGGCGAGGGATTCTGACATAACAAGCCTGCTCCAGCAGGGATCGGCGAGGTGCGCGGTCTGCAACGGGACCGGCAGGATACCCATAACAGAGGCATGCGAGGTGTGCGGCGGGCTCGGCAGAGAGTACAGATGTCTTGTATGCGGAGCCAGGCTGAACTCTAAGGCGGATCTGTGTGAGAGATGCTCACGCACACCGCTCGTCTACATCCTGGATAGGGCGTGCGATACGACCGATCTCGTGGTCGGGAGCATATACGAGGGGAGTGTCTCCGGGCTGGCGAGCTTCGGCGCCTTTGTGGACCTGAACGAGAACATGCGCGGCCTTGCGCACAACAGATACCTGAGGTTCAGGCCTGAGGTCGGTGAGAAGCTCTTCGTCCGGGTGAAGAACATCGCCCCGAATGGCAACATAGAGCTCGAGCCCGTCGAGCTGAAGGAGTACCATGTGATAACCGTGGAGAAGGATCTCCCGCTAACAAAGACCTCTGATCTGCAAAGGCATCTCGGAAAAATCGTTTGCATCAAGGGCGAGGTGATCCAGGTCAAGCAGACAGCCGGTCCCACGATATTCACAATCGCAGATGACAGCGGCACGGTATCATGCGCTGCATTCGAGCGAGCAGGCGTCAGAGCATATCCGGAGATACAGGGGGACATGGTCGTCAAGGTCATCGGCGAGCCGGCGATGAGGAACGGCCAGATGCAGATAGAGATCCGCTCGATGAAGCAGCTCTTCGGCGGGGAGGCGACTAAGGTCAGGGAGGAGATCGAGCGGGCGATAGACAGGAGAGCGGAGCCGTTTGACCCGCCGTTGCTCATAGAGAGCGAGGTGCTCGAGAGGCTCAGGCCCAGAATGAGGGCTGTCGCCAAGGAGATCCGCAGGGCGATCTTCAAGTCGAAGCCTATAGTCATAAGACATCATGCTGATGCTGATGGTATCTCAGCAGCGGTTGCGATAGAGACCGCGATACTCCCGCTGATGAAGGAGGTCTGTGGGCCTGATGCAGAGTACTACAGCTACAGGCGTGCTCCCTCGAAGGCTCCGTTCTACGAGCTTGAGGATGTCACGAAGGATCTCAGCTACGCTCTTGAGGACCAGTCCAGGTACGGGCAGAAGATGCCTCTCATAGTTCTCATGGACAACGGCTCCACAGAGGAGGATGTGCCCGCGATGAAGCATGCCCAGGTCTACGGCCTGGAGATGGTCGTGGTAGATCATCACCATCCGAATGATGTTGTCGATCAGTATCTCATCGCCCATGTGAACCCGGCGCATGCAGGTGGTGATTTCGGGATCACAACAGGAATGCTGGGGGTTGAGATCGCCCGCATGATCAATCCCGATGTGGAGAACAAGATCAAGCACCTTGCAGCAGTCTCCGCGGTCGGTGACAGAAGCGAGGCTCCGGAGGCTGAGAAGTACATCAAGCTCGTTGAGGACAGGTTCAGGGTGGAGGATCTCAAGAAGATCGCGCTTGCTCTCGACTATGAGGCCTTCTGGCTCAGGTTCAATGAGGGACGCGGCCTGATAAACGATATCCTCTGTCTCGGAAGGCTGGACAGGCACCGCAGGATCGTGGATCTGCTCTGCGATCAGGCGAATGCTGCGATCGAGGATCAGCTCAGGGCGAGCATGGGCAACGTGAAGAGCACGAAGCTGCCGAACGGTGCGATAATGAACGTCATAGATGTGGAGAACTACGCTCACAAGTTCACATTTCCTCCACCTGGAAAGACGTCTGGAGAGATACACGACAGGATGTGCAGGAAGTACGATGGCAAGCCTGTTGTCACGATAGGATACGGCCCGGACTTCGCGGTTCTGAGAAGCAGGGGGGTGAAGATGAACATTCCCCAGATAGTGAAAGAGCTGATGGAGGAGATCCCAAACGGCGGTGTGAGCGGAGGGGGTCATCTGGTCGTAGGCTCGATCAAGTTCGTGGGTGGAATGCGGAAGGAGGTGCTGGCCAAGCTCGCGGAGAAGATCGGAAGCTGCGAGGTCGAGGAGGTTCCACCTTCTGCAGCATGATCCGGACGTTCTTATCCATATGATGACTTACCAGAAAAGGCACTGGTCCTGCTATGCGCTCTTGAGAAATGTACGTGTGCTTACAGCAACCTGCTTGCTTGACCTCTAAGTTGCTGAACACACAGGAGCGAATCTGGAACCGTCCATTTCTTCGCTACCTCCATGAAATATCGGAGATCGAGCCGGTTTTCGAGAATCTCTGGAGGCGCTTTTCCATCATTCTTTCAATCCGATCATCCGGGCGTCAGGATGTGAATGTTTCCAACACGCACCCTTTCAAGCCCTGCTCCTCTCGCGGCGTCCAGGCACCGCATGGCCAGCGACCTCGAGGTGAACGGCATATCTCTCATGTGGAACTGCGGATGGAAGGCGAGCAGCGTGTACGGGATTCTGGGATTGAGGGATGCGAGGAAATCAGCTATCGCCCCCACCTCATTCTCGTCGATATATCCCGGAACCAGAAGCGTGCTCGCGATGACAAGCGGCGGCTCCTCCCGCTCCTCAATCCTCTCCGCTGCTGCAGATATATTCTCCAGAGTTCTCCTGTTGGACACTCCTGTCAGCGCCCTGTGGAGGTTCTCATCCATCGCCTTGATGTCGAACTTGATGCAACCACCGCTGCTCAGAGAGAGCTCGAGCATCTCATCGAGAAGATGGCGATTCATGGAGCCGTTCGTCTCCCAGCAGATCCTCAGGATATCACTTCTCGCATCAAGGGCCATCCTCGATGCCTTGAGAGCGAACGGCAGCTGCGGCGCCGGATCGCCGCCGAAGTAGCAGATGCATGAGGTTCTATCATCCACGCTCTCCACAAGCTCGCTGACATCGGTCATCCACGGGCGAAGCGTCTCAGCTCTGAACTGCCAGTTCTGGCAGTAGAGGCAGTTGAATGTGCACGCGTGGAAGAAGACAGCCAGGTTTCTGTATCCGATCTCAGGGCCATTTGAGTGTGCGTACTTCGGATACCCAGCGCCCGTCCCGCCTGCGCACACCCAGTCCCCGACGCAGTTTGTCGGGAGCGGGTCGTGGTACCACGAGAGCTTTCCCTGTGTGGGTGTGACGCCCACAAGCACCCCATCAACATTCATCCGCAGCCCACAGTAGCCCATGCCTCCAGGAGGTATTCTGCATTCATTCGCACATATGCTGCACTTCAATCCCTCCGGATCCCTGGGGATCTCCTCTGGAAGCCCATACGCAGCCCTGCTTCTTTTGTGGGCAGTCATCGCAATCTCGAGAGATTCCTCCGGACGGGATCTGATGCAGCGCAGACATACCCTCAGCTCCCCGGAGATCAGGCTCGAGGTCGTTCCGCACAAAGAACAGCGGGCCATGGCATATCCTGTGCATCAGATCGATCATCATAGTATATTATGATTGGGATCGGCACGCCTGTGCCTGCATCTGGTACATGTAGCATCCAGACGCCAATCGTTAAGGATCTCAGTATGTGATTGTGTACACAGATCGTTGAGCCCAGCCGTGGCATCGTGGAATTTGAGATATCGCATTTGCAGAACCACAGTTCTCCGCTGTTGGATGAGCAGTGTGCTACATCAGCTCCTTTATCGCATCGACAACGCTTCTGAGCTCCTGCTCGCTGATCGAAAGGTCCGGGGATTTCTTAACGCCCAGCTCTGTTATCACAACATGGACATCCGGCTGAAGCCCGCACAGCTCCAGGCTCTTGCGACAGCACTCCAGTGAGCATCCGTCTATTGAGACTATCGCATCCGCACCCTGCGCAGAGGCTGTTATTCCCCTTATGCTTGCTGTTATTCCCGCGAGGCACGACATCCTGCCGTATCCCTGAGCGGTCAGCTCCCTGGCCGCGGCATTCGCGAGCTGGCCGACGTTTGAGCCGCCGGCACATGTGAATATGGCGCGTCTGGCCTCGCAGAGGCATCTCTCTGACATCTCTATCCCCTCAGCAACTCCTTGATCTCCTCCACGCTAAGAACGCGGCCGACAGCAACCGTCTCCCCGTCAATGCACAGCGCCGGAGTCATCATCACCCCCCGCTCCATGATCTCCATGATGCTGTCGACCTTGACTATCTCTGCATCTATACCCAGCTCCTTAACCGCCTGGCGGACATTTTTCTCCAGGCCCTTGCATTTGGCACATCCTGTGCCGAGAACCTCTATCTTCAAGCGTGCCACCTCAGTGATCAGAATCTCCCGAGCTTCCTGTACCTCTCAGCATGTATCTCCACAGCGATGCGTTTCTCGAAGCGCTTGGTGATCCCCCATGCGGAGAGCTCAACGCTCAGGTTGTATATCCCTGCAGGAACTCCGGATGCGTCCCATGTGCCTGTGTACACATATGCTGATGCTGGATGCAGCATGACCCGGTCAATCTCTTTATCAGATCTGTCCGTCACAACAGCCACCATATTGGCGGCAGTTTCCGTATTCTTCTGTCCAGCGGCGCCTGTCTCCGCAGCGCCGATCACGTTCACGACCTTTCTCCCGGGCGATGTGTAGTTTCCGAGCCTCACACCGGTGCTCTTGTCCCTGCTGAGCCCGCCTGTGTAGATCGTTATGGGCTCGCATGTGACGCACCCCATCACGTTCATGATGTCATTCTTCCTGCTATCAGAGAACGTGGCGGTTATCTCGACCGTTCGCTCTGGGCTCACATCTGCTCTGAGATCTGTGAGATCCATCCTGAGCTCTGGCTGGTGATCGAGCCAGTCCAGCCACGTGTACAGCCTCGCATCGTATCCCAGGCTCATGAGCGCAAACCAGATGAGAGATGCCTGTCCTCCGTTCAGGCTGTAAACGACCACTGGTTTTTCCCGATCAAGGTTGAAAAGAGGGCCGAGCTCGCTCGCGTTCTTCAACCTGCCATTGCTCAGGACAGATGACGATTCTATGTTCACCGCTCCGGGGATATGCGCAGCCTGGAACTCATCTGCGCTTCTCGCGTCCACGAGCTGGGCGACGCCGCTCATCACGTAACCGTATGTGGCGAGAAGCTCCGGCCTCAGAGCAGGGGTGTAGTTTGCAGGGGGTCTGATCGCTGGGCGATCGCTCATGTTGCCTCCAATGGTCTCCACCTCCAGCACCCTCACATCCTCCTGCCCAAGATAGCTCAGAAGCCAGCAGATGTATGTCGGGTCGCCGCACTCCATGCAGCTACCGTAGACGACAACCGTATCGTTTCTCCTCACGCCATGTGACCCGAGTATCTCGCAGATCTCCCGCACAGATCGCAGCCTGCCGTCAGCGACGAACTCAGCTCGCGGAACGTGTATCGCACCCTGAACGTAGTAACGCGGGTTGTCGTTGCTCACGTACATTATCACATCCGACTGTGAGATGTTGCCGATATCAACCACACCCATCGAGGATGCCTCTGCAATGAGAAGCAGTATCAGCGCAGATGCTGTTCCAACCAGGGCGGGAAGACTGTGTGACTTGTATGTGTGATGCATAACCTTCATGCTTGATACCAGCCCCGAAGGCACATGAGATCCATCTAAATGGTCTTAGTAGAGTGGATCTATTCTGGCTATATAACCTATGCGCCCATCTGCATTTCTTCGCTGGATTCGCTGATGAACACATCATCTCGCCAGTTGAGTAGCAACTCACGCATTAAGTATATGAAGACCTTATGCTCTCCTCTCGTCCATGATCAGGCTTTGGGTCATCTCAGCATTGGTTATTCTCCTGGCGATATCCACATGCACATCCAGAAACTACATAGTCGATGACAACGGGTTTGCGGATTCAAAGAGCATAGGTGGCGCTGTCAAAGCCGCCTCTAATGGTGATATAATTTACGTAAAGCCCGGTGTGTACAGCGAGGAGGTTCTGGTGGACAAAAAGCTCACAATCAAGCCCCTACTCGGAGAGAGGGGAGAGTGCGTTCTGAAGGCTGATGGCAAATCAGTGGGAATCAAGATCACTGCCGATGGATGCACGGTGGAGGGCCTCACCATCACCGGATACTCGGAGGCCGGAATTCTGCTCACCTCCACCGGAAACACCGTGAAGGGCAACACCTTCCACGAGAACCGTGCAGGCGTCATAATCGAGGGTGGGGAGACAAACCGGATAGAGAATAACAGGGTTGAGGCCTCAACCGGCGGAATAGTCCTTTACAGAGGAGCGAGAGGCAACAGTGTGATCGGCAATGAGATCAGCCTATGCAACTACTCGATAATCGCAAAGGAGGCGTACCATAACAGCATCGAGAGGAACAACATGACCAGCGCAGGAGAGGGGCTGCATCTGATCAACGCAACCGATACACAGGCAACCATGAACAGGATCACTGATGCTCTCAGCGGCATTGTGATCGAGGGATCGAGCAGGATCACGCTCTCAGGATGCGTCGTGAATAATACGGGAACAGCGATAGCTCTTGGCGCTACGAGCATCAGCAGTGCGATCAATAACACGATATCCTCATCAAACGATGGCATCGTCCTGATCGGGGCGAGTTCCTGTCTTTTGGAGAGAAATTCGATCGAGAATGTGACAACCGGTCTGATGGTTGTCGATTCATTCAACAACACCATCAGAGATAACGAGATCAGAGATGCCGAGCTGGGGCTCTTCGTCGATGGCAGCACAAGGGAGGCATATTCAAACAGCATATCCGATACCAATCTCATAGACGGCATGCCTGTTGTGTACGTGTTCAACCAGAGAAATGCCAGGATCTCAGATCACGAAGCAGCACACATGACAGTGGCATACTGTGACAGGTGCAATATTTCACAGAACAGGATAGCACATGATGCCATGTTCCTCTACGGGATCACAAACAGCACCATAGAGGGAAACACGCTGACAGGCTCATATGGCGGGATCCGTCTCATCGATTCAACAAACAACACCCTGAAGAACAACACAGCTGTGGCCACAAAATACACCGGCATGTTCCTGCGCAGCACTGCGTACAATCTGGTCCAGAACAACAGCTTGAACGAGAACGGAAACAACGGTCTGGCTCTGATTCTTTCCTACAGAAACTCGATAGCAGGGAATCTCCTGATGAACAACACCGAGTACGGGATACGGTCGAACTACTCGGAGGAGAACGAGATCACCAGCAACACGATCTCAGGAAACAGGAAAGCTGGAGTATGGTTCGACAACAGCAACAGAAGCAGCATCTATGGGAACAACATCAGCAACAACGTGATTGGCATACTGATGACGAACTCGTATGAGAACAGGATATACCATAACAACATCATCGACAACGAAGAGCAGGCATCTGATGATTTCAGAAACTTCTGGGACATGGGGCTCGAGGAGGGCGGAAACTACTGGAGCGATCACAGATGCACAGGACGGCCGTGCACAGGGTTCGCGAAGCTCATAAGCTCGACCGCGATCGATCGGTATCCCTTCGGGGAGCTCAGCGGCTGGACGCTGCCCAGAGAGGTGCCTGGCAACATATCCGCACAAAACGCATCCGCAACCAATGCGAGCATGGAGAGCATGCCGTCTACCAGGAGCCTCGCATACGCGGTTAGCAACCGGACAGGCACATCTTACAGGAGCGGGCTCGCACTCCTGGAGGCAGCTCAGAGGCTGAGAGGAGAGAGGGCCACATAGAAAACCGGCACACAATGAGATCCGCGGGCGCTCTTCTGCCCCACGGATCTCCTGCATGAGATCCCACTAAGGGATGCAGGTGCAGTGCTGCCCGGACAAGGCATCGCATGCACCTCACATTTAGGATGTGTACTCGAATAGCTGAATGATTCTGCTCTATTTGAGAGTCATGGGCAAGATGTCCCATGAGTCCGGCTGGACACTGATTGCTGCGGATTTAGATGATACGAGTACACAACCCACTTTTAGACCTCGCTAAAAGAGAACCCTGATTTGAGATTCGCCTGTAGTTCTGAATCCTCCAGCCATGTTTGAGATGATAATGACCTGAGAGGTATTCGAACCACTATGACAGCAGTCTCTGCTCACCAGAGGCAGCACATACCAAAAACGTATTTACTTCTGCAGCAGAGCTTCACTGGGGTGGTCCACTGCCGACAATAAGCGAGAAGATCCTCAGCCGGGCATCGGGAACAGAGGCAGAGGCAGGAGATATAGTCGATGCTGAGATAGACTATGCGATGTCGCATGACGGCACAAGCGTTCTCGCCATAAAGGCATTCAGGGAGATGGGATCTGAGAAGGTCTGGGATCCCGGCAGGATAGTGATTCCATTCGATCACATTGTGCCCGCGAACAACGAGACCGCTGCGACGCTTCAGGCCGAGGTGAGGAGATGGGCTAGGGCCCAGGGGATCGAGAACTTCTACGACTGCGGCCATGGCATATGCCATCAGGTCTTCTGCGAGATGGGCTTCGCTCTTCCCGGGGCGCTCGTCGTGGGCGCTGACTCCCATTCATGCACCTACGGCGCCCTCGGAGCATTCGGAACAGGTGTTGGTGCGACAGACATGGCCGAGATCTACTCCAGGGGGAGGCTCTGGTTCAGGGTGCCTGAGACGATATGCATGCGCCTTGAGGGCACCCTGGGAGAGATGGTATCAGCAAAGGATCTCGCGCTCTTCGTGGTGAAGGAGATGGGCGCAGATGGCGCCAACTACATGGCCGTGGAGTTCGTCGGCGGGGCTGTGGAGGGGCTGAGCATATCTGGCAGGATGACCCTATGCAATATGGGTGTTGAGATGGGAGCGAAGGCCGCGATAATACCACCGGACGCGAGCGTTGATGCATACCTGGCGGGAAGGGCCAGGCGCCCTTACACGCACGTCCACTCGGACCCGGGATCGTACTTCAAAGAGATAGAGTACGATGTTAGCGATCTCCCTCCACTGGTCGCGGCTCCATATCGCGTTGACAATGTTCATCCCGTCACAGACCTCGCCGGAACCGAGGTGGATCAGGTCTTCATCGGCACATGTACCAACGGAAGGCTGGAGGATCTGGAGGTCGCAGCCAGGATCATGAAAGGCAAAAGGGTGAGGATCAGGACTCTTGTGATCCCTGCCTCGAGAGAGGTGTACCTCGCTGCCCTGCGATCAGGGATCGTGGAGATTCTTGTCGAGGCCGGCGCGATGATCGGGCCTCCAGGCTGCGGTCCATGCCTCGGAGCGCACATGGGGGTTCTGGGAGATGGTGAGGTCTGTTTATCCACATCCAACAGGAACTTCCCGGGAAGGATGGGAAGAAACGGAAGGGTCTACCTGGCATCGCCTGCAACCGCTGCGGCCACAGCGATCACAGGGGCGATAGCAGATCCAAGGGACTTATGAGGTTTGATCTCCACATCCATTCCAGATACTCCGACGGCAGGGCGAGCGTAGAGGAGATACTGAGGGTCGCGAGAAGAAAAGGCCTCAGTGGAATCGCTGTGACCGATCACAACACGCTCGATGGCTCGAGGGCTGCGCTGAGGATCAGCAGATCAAGGTACAAGGAGATTACAGTCGTAAGAGGTGTTGAAATCGATACCTCTGAGGGTCATATGATAGTCCTCGGTGTTGATGAGATGCCAGTCTTGGGGAACACACCGGAGGAGACGATCGAGGAGGCGCACGATCTCGGAGGGATAGCAGTCCTGCCACATCCTTATCATCTCTTCAGGCACTCCATCGGGAGGATACCGCCTGTCGATGCTGTGGAGGTCTGCAACTCAAAGTACATCCTGGGGATATCTAATCTGAGAGCCAGGCTTGAGGCCAGAAGGTTGGGCATCCCGATGGTGGCTGGCAGCGACGCCCATCTCGCAGATACGGTTGGTTTGGGCGTGACAATCCTGAATGCATCGAGCGAGGATGACGTGCTGGAGGAGATACGAAAGAACAGAACGAAGATAGACTGCTGCAGAACTCCCTTTGGGATCGTGGCAAAGAGGCTCGCAAAGAAGATCTACAGAAGGGTTATACAGTAGGCATATGCAGATAAATCGTCCGCGGAGAGGCTTTCAGGCAATACGCCCCTGGCGAACAGATCATGTGCCTACAGAAACGCCTGCATGAGATCTTGCTGAGCGCATCAGAGCAGCATGCAAGTAACTGCAGGAGCCTCGCTAGACCAGCACCCTGCCGTGCGTGTCGATCTTCCCCTCAGCTATGCGGGTGGAGCTGATCCTTATGTTGTCCTCGGCCATCTTGTACTCGATCTGCACTATCTTCAGAGGTCTCAATCCGTTCTCGCGCCTTATCTCGTTTATCCTGTATGCGGTCGGCGCGGTCTCTGGGGAGACGACGATGTAATCGTAATCCTTCTCTATGGCTGATCCGAAGACGTCGCTGATCTTCTCAACCTCAAATCTCTCCACGCCCAGCTTATCCCTCAGAACCCTCCGGAGATTTTTAAGCCTTGTATCGAAGTCCCTGACAGGCCTCTTCCTCTGGCTCCTCGCCATCTCATCCGATGTGAGGGCTATCACCACTGTTCCATCCTCTCCGGCGACCTCGAAGGCTTTTTTCAGGAGAGCGAGATGGCCATCGTGAATCGGGTCGAATGTTCCACCTACGGCAACTCTGGCCATACGTGCGCCAGAAGGAAGCGATCGGTATAAGTAACTACCGCCTGCGCGATCTGTTAGCATCTTTCCTTGAGGATCTTCTCCACGATCTGCCTCGAGCTGCAGAGCTCGCATGTCTCCCTTTCAGAGATCCTCACGACCCTCGCATGCAGGCCCCTTCTTCTGAGCTCTTCCTTTAGCCAGCTCTCATCCATGTACTGGTCGTAGCCCAGCGTGATTATATCCGGCCTGAGATCCCTCACGGGCTCGAAGATGTCTGTCCTGCTTCCCAGAACAGCCATATCAACCATCTTCAGAGCCGAGACCATCCGCAGCCTCTGATCCTCAGGAATGACCGGCTTGGGCTTGTGCCTCACATTGGCATCCCTTGCAACAACAACCACGAGCTCATCTCCAAGAGCTCTTGAGCGCTCCAGGTAGAGAAGATGCCCTGGATGCAGTATATCGAAAGTACCGGTCGCCATCACCCTTGTCATAACGCCTCCGTGGAGGGCAGCAGAGCATCTGAACTGAAGCACGGGACGTTTCATTCCTCCATCACAATAAGATCTCTCCTTCTCCCGGAGGAGTCGTAGCATCTCCAGCTTCTCTCATCAAACGGTGGAAATGCGATTATGTGGTAGCTGCCAGTTCGGGAGAAGAACTCCAGGTCCTCCTGGGACGGAGCAGGATTCGGCACCGGATGGCTGTGGCATGATCCGACAATCGGCATGCTCGGCAGCATGTACAAAGGAACCCAGGCCATCCATTCAGAGGACTCTGTCCCCGGAAGGATCAGTATCTCCGATATCACCCCCTCTCTGGCCTGAAGCAGCCCCGCGAACTCTCGAGGCATCGACGATCTGCTCGCCTCCAGTATGAACTCCAGCGCTTCCCTTGATATCCCCTTAACCCTACGCATATCTGCTGACCTCCTCAGCCTGGGGTCCGGCGCCTGTGCTCTGCTCAGCAGATCTTAGATGAATGCAGTCTCCCGCCAGAATCCTAATAAGATTGCCATCATCTCTTCTCAGGATCAGGGCTCCATCCGGCTCCAGCGAGACCGCAAGGCCTGTCACATCGCCGAACCCCTGGACCCTGACCCGCCGGTTGATTGTATCGGAGAGCCTCACCCACTCCTGGTACACTTCCCCGGATTCGAGCAGTGCCCGCATCTCCTCAAGCACTCTTGTAATGAGCTCTCCCCGTGCGATCTCCCTCTGAAGCTCCGCAGAGATCGTGGTCGCGTTCCATTCCTCAGGCAGGGAGGAGGCGCTCATATTCGCATTTATCCCGATACCAATGATTATGTGATTTATGATATCAAGCTCCGCCGATATCTCCGTCAGTATCCCGCAGATCTTTCTACCATTGACAAGCACATCGTTGGGCCACTTTATTCTTGCATTCAGATCGTAAAGATCCCTCAGCGATCTGCAGACAGCGACAGATGCGGCCATCGTGTACCTGAACGCCTCAGAGGGCGCGGCCATCGGCTTCAGGATTATGCTCATCCATATGCCGCCTGGAGGGGAGAGCCATTCCCTGCCGAGCCGCCCCCTGCCTGCGGTCTGGACCTCAGCTATCACCACCGTCCAGCTCTCGGACTCGCTCGCGATCTCCCTTGCGAAATCGTTTGTGGATCCGACGCTCTCAAGCATTATGAGCCTGCTGCAGAGATGCTTTGGGATATGGAGATGCACCGGCTCAGGGCCGAGGAGCCTGTAGCCGAGCCGCGTGGAGGCCTCTATCCTGTAGCCCATCGAGCGAAGGTGCTGGATGTGCTTCCATACGGCTGCACGGCTTATCCCCAGCGCATCCCCAATCGCCTTTCCAGAGACCCAGCCTCCGGAAGCCGCCCTGAGCATGCGTATGATGCTGCAGGAGATCTCCTCAGCTCTTCGCCTCTCCTTCATCCTCATCAGATCTGTAGAGCGAGAGGTATGCACCCACAGCAGCCGAGACGGCGGCGATCTTTCTCGTGTCCGCACCGAGCGCAGAGGCGAGGCTCTCGCGCTTCTCCTTCTCCTCGGCCACTATCCTCTTCACGTCATCAAGGATGTTCTCCTCCCTGATGAAGTGCGTGTTGATCTCTCCTCTCCTGAACCGCTCGTTTCTCAGAACAGCCTTGTGGAACGGTATGTTCGTCGTGACCCCCACAATAATGTACTCGTATAGAGCCCTCTCCATCCTGGCTATCGCCTCGTTTCTGTCCCTTCCATGCGCCACGAGCTTTGATATCAGCGAGTCGTAGTACGGCGGGATCACGTAGCCTGTGTAGACTCCGCTGTCCACCCTGATTCCAGGCCCTCCGGGGCTCCTGTACCTCTTGAGCCTGCCTGGCGATGGAGCGAAATCGTTCATGGGATCCTCTGCGTTTATCCTGCACTCTATCGCCCATCCACGTATCTCTATCTCGTTCTGGCTGAAGCTCAGATCCTCGCCTGCAGCTACAGAGATCTGCTCCTTTGCGAGATCTATGCCTGTTATCATCTCTGTTATCGGGTGCTCCACCTGGAGCCTCGTGTTCATCTCCAGGAAGTAGAAGTCTCCATGAGAGTACATGAACTCTACAGTCCCAGCGCTCCTGTAGCGTATGGCCTTCGCAGCCCTCACCGCTATCTCTCCCATCCTCTTCCTGAGCTCCGGGGTCATTATTGGGGATGGGGCTTCCTCGATCAGCTTCTGGTGGCGTCTCTGGATCGAGCACTCCCTCTCTGATACGTAGACCGTTCTTCCCCTGTTGTCTGCCATTATCTGGAATTCGATATGCCTCGGCTCGGTCAGGTACTTCTCCAGATAGACTGTGCCATCGCCGAACGCTGACGTTGCTATCGACTGGGCCGATGCCACAGCAGGGGCTAGATCCTCGGGCCTGTCGACGATCTTCATGCCGATCCCTCCGCCACCAGCTGCTGGCTTTATTATGACCGGATAGCCGATCCGCTCCGCGATGTCCGCAATCTCCTCCGGGTCAGATATGCCCTTCTCAGTGCCGGGCACTATCGGCACCCCTGCATCCCTCATCATCTGCCTGGCGGTTATCTTCGAGCCCATCGCGTCGATGGAGCTGCTGGACGGCCCTATGAACACAATCCCGTTCTCCTCACACAGCTTCGCAAACGCTGGATTCTCAGCCAGAAAACCGTAGCCGGGATGTATCGCCTCAGCGCCGGTCTGAAGTGCTGCCTTCACGATCTTATCCATGTTGAGATAGCTCTCCGATGAGGGGGACGGCCCGATGTAGACTGCCTCGTCAGCGTACTTTGCGAAGAGCGCGTTCTTGTCCGCATCTGAATACACTGCAACGCTCAGGACGCCGAGCTCCCTGCAGGCTCTCATTATGCGGATTGCAATCTCCCCACGGTTTGCGACCAGGATCTTCTTGAACATCCCCAAACCCAATGCTCTACAAAGGTAAAACCTTTTTGGGAAAATGTTTTATAAAATAAAATATTACGCATGTTTGTGAAGATCTTTAAGGCTCATAGTTAACCTCATATTATGATCAATCTTGCCAGGATGCTCGCAGACATTCAGTTCGGGAGGGGAGCTGGAGCTGCCCTTTTTCCGGATGGCACGACGTTCCAGCTTTCCAGCACACAGCGGCTGAGATATCTTCTCTCAGGGAGGGAGCGGATAGCGACCGTGCGCGCCCGGGACTCACATCTAACGCTCAGCATGCTCGGCGCTGAGAGGCTGCACATGGCGTTTCCCCATCCTAAACTCAGGGTGGTCGCGTCTCCTGATGCTGTGCCTTTTGTCTCTGCCGGAAAGAACCTCTTCGCCAGGCACGTCCTGTACGCAGATCCTGAGATAAGAGCGGGCGATGAGGTGCTGGTCGTTGATGAGAGCGACAGGCTGATCGCCACAGGAAGGGCAGTTCTCGCGCCTGGGGAGATGCTCCAGATAAAGAGAGGCGTGGCTGTTTCAGTGAGATATGGGATTGAGGAACATGTCCGTCGTGGCTGAGAAGCTCGATATTCTAAGGGAGATAGTCGCCTCCAAGGGGAGCATGCTCGTATCTTTCTCTGGAGGTGTCGACAGCAGCCTGCTAGCTGCGGTATCCAGAGATGTTCTCGGAGAGAGGGCGGTGGCCGTGATCCTGGACTCCCCGCTGATGCCGAGGAGGGAGCTGGAGCATGCGAAGTCTGTTGCTCGACGTCTCGGGATCAAGTGCATCGTGGTCGAGCATGATGTCCTCGATCTCGAGAGCGTCGTTGAGAACAGCCCGGATAGATGTTATCACTGCAAGAAATCATCTGGAGGAATTCTCAGGAAGATCGCAGCCTCTCTCGGCATCAGCTGCGTGGCAGACGGCGTCAACACCACCGACTACGATGATTACCGCCCGGGGATAAAAGCATGTGATGAAGAAGGTATATGCCATCCGTTTGTTGATGCTGGCATATCGAAATCTGATATCAGGGAGATATCAAGATCCATCGGACTTGATTTCTGGAGCAGACCATCGTCTGCATGCCTCGCATCCAGGATCCCATACGGCGTGCGCATAACATCGCATGCGCTTAAAAGAGTGGAGCTGGCGGAGGATGTGCTGAAGGATACCGGACTCTCACAGGTCCGCGTGAGAGCGCATGGCGATCTCGCCAGGATTGAGGTTCTTCCGTCTGAGATCCAACAGGTTCTGATGCACAGGGATAGCATCGTGAATGCGCTCAAAGAGCTGGGATTTTCGTATATCACACTCGATCTCGAGGGCTACAGGAGCGGAAGCATGAATGCAAGTATCTGGAGGTAAGAGCTTTAAGCTCAGAGCACGCCTCGATCGGACATATCAACCTAAATGGATCGATCATCGTCGATCGATGATTTTCACAGGCGCTAAAACACAAATTACAATCGCCGCATCCTGAGGATCAAGATCGCACCACGACGCTGAAAATAGCGCTGTAAGCAAAGCCGGTGGTCTACCTCTGACATGCGGATAAGTGCAAAAGCAATATTTGAGGAGATTCATAACCATCAACCACGCTGCAGGGCGCCGGACAATTATTAACAGGTCCCATGATATCGATTTCCATGCCGACATCGTTCAAAATAAAGTCGTGTGCTTGAATCATCGAATTCGGAGGCATGCGACGCCGTGGGTTTCATGCAACATTATGCCGGTGAGTGCTGGTCCCTGAGACATGTTCAGTGATTCAGGTACACGACCCTATCATGTATCTGCTACTCCTGTTGCATCTTGGGGATGAACCCTTCCGCACAACATTCGATACTGATATAAAATTTTAATAAGTAGCGTGCAGATTAAAGCGTATGATTATAGTGGTCTCAGATGTGCACATGGCTGAGCGGCTCAACGACCGCCAGGTAGAAGCCGACGATGCCATGTTTCTGGAGTTCTTGGATCGTATAGCATCAGACCAGCTCAGCAGCGGTGGGCACCTTGTCCTTTTGGGGGATATCGTTGATCTGTGGAGACGGGATTTCGGGAGAGCCCTTATGGATAGCGAGTCTATGCTATCAAAGCTCGTAGAGATAAGCAGAAAGGCCACAGTCCACTATGTTGCAGGAAACCACGACCTCCATATGCTCAGGATGTGTGAGTTAGCAGGTAGTCGCTTTCCATTCGAGGTAACAAAGACCCTCCCGCTCGAGGATGATGGGACCAAGCTGTTCTTCATCCACGGCTACCAGCTGGAGGTGCTGGCGAACCCTTATTGCAAATCCATGACAGCCTACGAGACATTCGCTGAAGGACTCTGCCTGGCCGGCGACGATACAGGTAATGCTGCTGACAAGCTATGGGATACCTTCAAGGTGGCCAAGTCGGCGCTTGATGGCATTAAGCGTCTACCTTCAGATGTGAAAGGTGCTATCGATTCCATGATGCAGTCACCGGGAATCAGGATGACTGGCCCCCATAATGTGCGAACAATAGTAGAGCAGCTCGCATCATCGATGGCTAGGGTCGTCTATCTCGGAATGAAGCCTGATGAGTTCCTGATATTTGGTCATACTCACCGTCCATTCTGCGATCAGAAGAACCACGTTGCGAACACAGGCTCATGGAATAAAGAGCCATGCGATCACTACAGCTTCATCGAGATCGATGAGGGACACATCACGCCCAAAACGTTCCTTCCTTAAGCTACCTTTTTCGCATGATTCGCTCTCAGTCCACCTGAAACGTGCAGGTAAGCGCAAAAACAATAACTTCAGGCCAGTTGTCAGGTGCACCATCTGAGATGCGTCTCCGGCACACTGCCAGATCTCTCGGCGAGCAGGGCAATCTCAGGCGTTCGTAGGTGTGGAGTGACGAGCGGCTGATGGAGGGGAGATTGAAGCCAGAGTGAGAATATGTGGCAACATGAACGAAACGCAATCCGCACAGCTTTCCTATGGACGTCAGCAAGATAACGCCAGAGCAAAACTCAAAAGACACTGCAATATGGTAAAAAATCGATGTCACTGAGCACTGTGAGGGAGATTCCTCCGCCACTGTGCTCCAGGAGGATCTGTGATCTCACATAACGAGCTGCAGCACATCTCTCTCTGCGGATGCAGTGCCTGAGCGGCGCTCTGTAACAGTCTGCACGATCCTTCCGCTGGAATCATAAGTCGCTGTGAGCATGTAGTTATCGTTGTTTGTCTCCTCCATGACGAGTCCGTCCTGGCCGCTGTAAAGCACGCTCACAACCATTCCAGTGTTAGGATCGCTGTCCACGACGCCTGTAGGAAGAGATAGGGCCTCCTGTGGAACCCACAAGCCCATGAGCTGGGCGATGCCAGACACTAAAGGCACATATGTAAGCTGCACGGCCTCTGCAGTGCGCGCCTGCTGCCTGCCCTCGAAGAACCTTTTATGGACCTTTTGTATTTGCAGCTCCACATCCAGTGGAGATGCAGTGGGCGCTACGTCTGGCAGCTGCGGAAGCCAGAAGTAATGCTGCCCCTGGAAGAGCAGGGTGGTTCCGGGCTGGACCCAGGAGGGCACTGTGCCGTCTCTCCACGGAATACTCACCTCACGCAGACCAGACAGCCTCATTATCGCATGCTGTCCGCGACTGTGAATTCCGCCACCTTCTTCAGGCATGGTGGAAGTGTAATCTGCAGTGTGATGAAGCAGTATGCCAGTGTTAAGGTCGTAGATCATGATCAGAGAAATTCCCTGGGACTGGAAACTGAATCTGATGACATCATACTCCCTCCCACCAAGCTCGTATTTTCCACGATCCACGTACAGATCCTCGTCCGCCCTCTCAGGAATTGATCTGAGAACATCCGGGTTGCACCAGAAATCACCGCATCCAGCTGGATTCACCGAGCCGTAGAAGTTCACCTTCTTCATGCCGCCTGTGGTGGGATCAGGGTAGAATGCCTCGGTCCAGGTGGCCGCCTCTTCGCCATCCAGCGCCACCACTGTCACCTGCACCAGCCCGGCGCCGGTATCTCCTCCAACGAAGGCCACATTTCCTTCAGTCGTGATATCTGGTGATCCTGCCACCATCTCATAGGTGGCCCGGAGACCCTCCTTTATCGCAACAGGAGCTGGCGCCCGGGCGAGTTCCGGGTATCTTATGGTCAGGGGATTGCTCATGCCGCTGGGAAGTGTCAGCCTCGCGGCATCTGATGCTGTGGTTGAATTAACGATGAGGAGAAGAAACAACATTGTGAACGCAGCTTTTCTGCCCATAACATCGACTCCATAATCGGATCTGTCTTACAAGACGTCACAGGGATCTTTTAAGAATCAGATATCCAAAGCGGATTTACTGCAGGCGTGCTGCTGTAGGCGAAATGGATGATCTGAGGTTGAGACTGTTCCGTCCTGAGATTCTGTAAAAGCAGCTTTAAATAAATAGTTTCTCTTCGAATCGAAACATCATAAGTTGTTTGGTCGTGTACTTGCATCATTGAAATCCGCAGCACTCAGTCCATCCAGACTCATGGGATATATTGCTCATCGCTCTCGAATACAGCAGAATCGTTCAGCTATTCGAGTACACAACCCAGTATATAAATTGCAAGATTTGTGATCTGTTGCGCGCCGGGAAGCCCAGAGTTGATGCGTGTATCTCACATTCCGCATTAACGCTCCCAGTCCGTAGTATTTTCGCATTCTGGTCCGAACAAATCGTGTACTATCATTGAACTCAGAAGCATGCAGCATCGCAGGATTCATAAGTCTTTGTGTTATTGGATGCTGATTCCTGAGAGACGGCCAGATGAATCGAGCTCACTGCTGAGAAACAAGCAAGGTCAAAAATGTAAGGGGAAAACTCAGTAGATAGCTATTTGTGTATAGCTGCCCTGGTCATTGTCCTCGTAAAATCTCTCAGCTGCAATCTGTCGTATGTCCCGGCTCTTGGCACCTCATCAGCACTCAGAGCGCGCCTGAATCCCACGTCAGAGAGCCAGGTTCTATTCGGATCTATGTAGATTTCGATTTTCCTCCCACCTGTGATATTCAGATAATAAATTGTATTTCTCCAATTTGCGTAGTATATCTGGCCGTTCTGCACGATCAGCCCTTTGATCGGCTCTGCGTTATCGGTATAGACGGTCTCAACAGCACCGGTTCCTGATCTTACCCTGTATATGCTTGCAGGGATGCTGTTTCCAGAGCTCAGGTACAGGTTCCCCTCAGTATCGAACGCGAAGTCACCCGCCCACGAGCCGCCAACATCAGAGAGCCTGACCTCGTAGAATGGAGTCGCGGTTCCGTTGCCTTCAAGCCTGTAAATCATGCCGTTAGCTCCAGCGCCGGTGGCCTCGCTGAAGTAGAGATGCAGATCACCTGCGTCATCCAGTGCAAATGCTATATCCCTGACGTAGGTGTTGTGCGTGTAGACCACCTGCTCTGCCGAATAGCCCGTGCCGGTCAGGGCTGTTAGATATATTTTGTTCTCGTTAGCATTGACAAAGTATAGCTTCTCAGGTACCCCTGGATGGAATGCGAAGCTGTAGATGTTTCCACTCCGTCTTGTGTAATGCGGACGCGGCGTTCCTGTTTGATATACAGAGCCCGGTGACTCCTTCGCGTCTGTATAGTACAAATCCAAAGCCTTAATCGTCTCGTTTGCGAACTCGTTTGTGTAACCGGTCCTTCCCTCAACAGACTGTGCTGGCGTTAACAAGTTCGCCTGCTCCTTCTGCAATCCTGTGATGGCACCGGCTGTAGATGCCACGAAAATTAGAATGATTGCCAGCAGTAGCGCTCGAACTAGCTCGCCCCTTTTTATTATTCCTGGACTGGCGAAAATATTCTCACCTCAGGTTCAATTTTAACGATCGTATATGATGATAACGTCTATTTTAATTTAACTACTTTTTATAGGATGGCACTATGTTGGTGGTCTACCCACCACGTGTGGATAAGTGCAAAAGCAATAGCTTCAGGTGATTCGTAGCCTTCAACCACGCTGTAGGGCGCCGGACAATTATTAACAGGTCCCATGATGTCGATTTCGATGCCGACATTGTTCAAAACAAAGTCGTGTAATTGAATCATCGAATTCGGAGGCATGCGACGCCGTGGAACTCATGTGGTGTTATACCAGTGAACGCTGAAATTCGAGCTCACGACACAATTTACAAAATCTGATTTTATATTGAAATAATAGCAATTAGTTATACTTATATACAAAATTGTCATAACAGGCAAATGGAGGAGCATATGAGAGAATTGGCCTTTGCGCTGGTATTGGTACAATGCATAATGAGCGTAGCCCTGCATGCGGATGCTGCGGAGTATACTCTGGGCATATTTGGTAATGCGAACATGGACTCCATCATTGATGAGCAGGACGTCTCCTATGTCAGAGGCATCATTGATGGGACAAATCCTGTCACGGAGCTTGCTGACGCCACATGTGATGGAAGGATCGATGAGGGAGATATCGAGCAGATACAGAGAATAATTAACGAATCGGAGAACTATCTCATTATCAAGACCTTTACGATCTACGATAAGGCTAAGATTATCAGAGTTCCAATGCCTGTAAGCAAAATAGTGATCCTCAATCTGGCATCTGCAGAGGCAATAAGATGTGTGAATGCAGAAGAGCTGGTTACAGGCGTCGGGACTTCGGTTGTGGAAGGGACCAACAAGGAGTTTTTCGGTGAGCTTAGCAGCCGGCCGACAGTGGGCAAGTGGAGCGAGCCGGATGTGGAGAGCATAATCCGACTCCGTCCCGACGTTGTGATCGCTGATCTGAGGTTCCCGAATACCGAGTTGCTGGAAGATAAGCTGAACTCATCTGGAATTGTTGTCGTTCGCATGGGGTTTACATATCCAGACTACTTCCAGTCCGAGATGATGACGCTGGGATATATGCTGAACCGAAAGTCCGAGGCAGAGGATCTGATCGATTTTGTATACAGATATGTGGATCTCATTGAGGGCAGGGTAGCATCAGTTCCCGCAGATGAGAGGCCGAGGGTTTATCCCATTTACTCACCGAGCGATTTCTGGAAGACTGGATCGAACGGATCGATTGTGGATATGCTCTGCGGGCTTGCCGGTGGAAGGAACATAGCTCATGAGCTGAAGGGAGGAACCGGTGGCATGTATCCTGCCGTCGATCCGGAGTGGGTTATAAAAGAAGATCCAGAGATCATCTTCACCTGGAGTTCTCCGGGTGGATATACCGTTTCAAATGACACAGAGATGAGGAATGTCTGGAACAGCATCGTCAAATCTCCTGAGCTGTCTCAGGTAAGTGCAGTGAAGAACAAAAGAGTGTATCTTCTGACCACAGATGTCACCAGCCGACCCAGATGGTTTGTGGGTTTGGCCTACCTAGCCAAGTGGTTCTATCCTGAGAATTTCAAAGATCTGGATCCAGAGGAAATACATAAGGAATACCTGGAGAGGTATCAGAATGTGAGATATCAGGGAGTATTCGTGTACCCTAAATAAAACACGCTGAGATGCCGTTCTCTGACCTTGCCGAAAATCATTTTTATTAGAACTCGGTTAATCTTCTTTGTGTTTTACTCTTTTCTTGTGGTGCCCCCATGAAATCCGAGAGCGTCGCTAATTCACCCTTACAGATTTTTAGTGCTACATTCACGTCTTTATCCTCTAATCCAGACAACTTTCTCTTAAGATCAACCCACGCACGGGTATATGGGCCTTCCCTGCATGTTATAGTCTTACGCCAAACTTAATATAATACTAGTATATGAATAGACCAATCATATGAAAGGCGTCAGGTTAGAGATACAGCCCACATTCCGCATTAACGCTCCAGTCTGTAGTATTTTCGCATTCTGGTTCCAACGGTTAGCGCTCTTGTGCACTTAGCAATCTTGAGGTCAAGCAATCTGTTTGGACTGCGCATTCCTTCGCCTGAAGAGGCACATAGCCGCGCCTGTGCCTCTTCTGGCAAGTCATCATATGGATAAGAGCGATTTCATCATCCACTCCCGCTCCATCTGGCCTCTGCAGGGCCACAGGTTGTGAAGCGATGCAGTCCTCTCTCCGAAAGGTGAGACTGCGGAGCGTGAGCGCACAGAGGCCCGAAACTATAAATGAGATGCAGGCGACTCGATATTCATGAACCGTATTGGGGAGATCTTTGCGAAGCGATTTGAGCACTGGAACCT
>NZ_JASFYM010000009.1 GCF_030055635.1 Methanothrix sp.
GCTAGCAGCGGCACAACGGAGACTTTCCAGGAAGATCAAGGGCTCGAAGAACTGGATCAAGCAGAAGCTCAAGGTTGCCAGGATCCACAGAAAGATCAGGAATCTCAGAGACGAGTTTCTGCATCAGGTCTCGAAGAAGCTCGTGGATAAAGCGGATCTCATAGTATTTGAGAACCTGAATATCAAAAGCATGGTAAAGAACCACAACCTCGCGAAACACATCTTAGATCACTCCTGGGGTCGATTGATTCAATACACAACTTACAAGGCTGCGAGGGCCGGTAAGTCTGTTGAACTGGTCGATTCCAGGTACACGTCTCAGCGCTGCTCAGGTTGTGGTATCATCGTACCGAAAACGCTTGAGGATCGAGTCCACGAATGCCCGCGATGCGGGCTCAAGCTGGACAGAGATCATAACGCTGCATTGAACATACTCACCCTCGGACTGAGGGGTAGAGCCTGTGGAGATGCTGGATGAAACAGATCAATGAGACAGGAAGCTCCGGCCTTCAGGCCGGAGAGGAAGTCACTCAGATGATGGTGAGAGTCCTCTTCGGCGGGGATAATCTGAGCAGGAAGATGCTAAGCTCTCTCTTTGAGAGCTCCTTTCATGGTCTTGGGCTGTCCATGGAGTTCTCAGATCCACCGGAGCATATGCATGGAAGGAATGATGCCGCAGACATCCTGAGCGTGCTTTTGAGGAGAACAGGAGCGCATCCATCAATCTGGGTGGTCGATGGCGAGATACACCTTCCAGGCACAGGCCCGGTATTCGGGTGTGCCGCCGGACGATGCGCGGTTACCACAACATGTGGTTTGCCAGGAACGGCCTGGATGAATGTGGCACTGCATGAGATCGGCCACATCCTGGGGCTGGATCACTGCACCGGGCACTGCCTCATGCAGCCAGCCCTGAGTCGAGAAGAGATCGAGAGGCGCCCGTTCGCTCTGTGCGAGCAGTGCCTCGGGATCGCGAGGGTGAATGTGCAGCGTGGGCCCTCCCTCAAAGGTTATTTGCGTCCTGTGCCATAACCCATGGTGCCTATGAGGCCAACATCCGCCATTTATCGGGAACTCAACTGAGCCCAGCTTTTGTGGCGGTATGTCTTCTCTTCCAGTATGTTGCCATCAACAGGATGAGCTTACCTCCAAGGCATGCCCGCCTCAAAACCTGCATCTTCACCTGCGCCGCTGCCTGAGCCCTTCGAGCATCGCATCGTATCTCTGTCTGATCCGCTCCAATATGTCGACATGGCTATCCTGATGTGTTGGTATTACTATCTCGGCTCCAGCTCCCTTGTAATCGGCTGCTGCGGTCACGCCCTCTCCTATTTCCAGATGCATGTCCAGGGCGATCTCCCTCGCGATCGGCGTCAGCGGTTTCACAGGACCCAGGCCCCTTGACCGATCCCTGTACTCCCTTAATGCAGCGTCGATCTCTCCGATCAGGGCTTCTCCAGCAGACACATCTTTCAGCTTGAGCATCAGCCTCTCCACGCCCTCCTTCAGCTTTGAGAATGTCGATGTGCCAATTTCTACGAGCTCCCCTGAGTAGTGCTCTCTTATCCTCTCCGCATACCCCGGGGATGCCACAAGTAGCCGGATCTCCCTGAGCCTGGCAGTATCACTCTCGTCAGGCCTGTACGGGTTTACCACCACGTAATCGATCCCAAGCCGCCTGGCCAGGCTCTCGTATATCGGGGTGACCCCGATCATCTCACGCTTCCTGGAGATCATCTCCCTCAGGAACTCAGGGTTCGCAGACTGCAGGCCGAAGTACTCCGCAAACCCTCTGGTCGTCCTGAGCTCCCTGGTTCTGCCCTTCTTGCTCGCGCTTATCAGGCCCATCCGCTCCAGGATCCTGACGTGCTCGTAGCACTTGTTCCCGCGGATCCTCGCGAGATCGCTCTGCGTTATCGGCTGCCTGTATGCGATGACAGCGAGCGTGCGTATCACTGAGGAGTCGAGCTCCCTTGGTGCGACCATCGCCACTGCCTGAGAGAGATCCCCTCTCACCTGCATCACAAATGAGCCCCCGACTGCTCTTACCTCGATGCCTCCACCGCGTGATGCATACTCCCTCGAAAGGGATTCTGCGGCATCAAGCACCTCCCTGGCATCGAGTCCTGTGAGGCCTGATATCTCCTCCACAGAGAGGGGACGGCCCGCTGCGAAAAGCATCGCCTCCACTATAGCTTTAGCACCTGCCTTTGTCGTTCTGGGACCTCCTGTGGGCGGTGATGTTCTGTTCTCTTAATCTCCATTCGGTATACGTTAAGAATCAGAATGCAGCCTCTCTATCTGGGCATGAGATATATTTAAATTCGCTCCGGATCTCATGGGGTTAGAATGAGCGAGTCGGTTCAGAAGTCGAAGGAATCCGTGCATGATGCTGATGAGCTCATGTTCATGGTCAAGGGACTGCAGAGCACAAACAGCTCCAGCGCCCAGATCATCGATATGCTCGAGATACTCGAAGGTCTGGCGCCATTTCTCGACAAGACCAAGGTGATAGAACTCAAGTGCAAAAACTGCGATAACTACGCGCCCTGCTTCTTCCCGCTGGAGGACGATTACGAGGTCATCGATACGCATGCATACTGTCACAAGAAAGGCCAGCCTCTGCACCATCTGACGTTTCTATCAATAGCGAAATGCAGGGACTTCTCGAGAAAGGCCCAGATTGAGCTGGCAGATCTGGCGAGGAGGCTCATGGAGGAGCTGAGATCTGCCTTGAGAGACAGGAAAATATACGACCACAATGAGTTCGCGAACTATCCTATAGCCTTCGAGCTCTCACAGGATTCAGACAGAGTTACTATCCAGCTCGGTCACATGTCTGAGGATGGCGTGTTCGTGATGGGCGATGCGCGTATCCTTCTGGTGAGAAGGCCGGATCCGAGGCTTGGAAACAAGGCCTCACAGATCGGCAGGGCACTTCACGATAACGATCTTGTTATCCTGGTTGAGGCGAGCAGGAGCGCCATGAAGCATCTAAGACTGAAGGATGCGGTCGGGAAGATCGCTGCATCGCATGGCATACCGGTCATCTATGATCCCTGATCTTCAGGTTTGAGCTCTATTTTACGCCTGGCTCAGGTAGTCGAATCGTCAGAGATGCGAACCCAACCAGCAGCATTCGACTTTACCTCATTCTGCAGTTGGCTCGTCTCTGTGAATTATCGGAGATTTGGATTGGGTTAATTTTCGGAATGTAGAGGCCCATTTCCGTCATTCTCTGCCAGCCCGATTAATCTGCTGGATGAGCCCCGCCAAATTACGGGGAGTGGGCCTTGCGTTTTGCATCCTTCATGATGTCCTTGCGCCCAGCTTTATTATCGCCTCAGCGAGGTCTCCCCCGCACTCCACCAGCGCGGCTTTGGCCTCCTCAGGGCTTGCTCCTGTCTGAGATACAACCAGCTCGATATCAGAGGGCGAGACCCTGGGAATCTCTGTGACATCTCCGGATATCTGATAGCTTCTGTTGCCCTGCGCCTCCATTACTGCCACAGACGCGTTCTTGATCACTATCTCTCTGTCCGAGGTTCGTATGACGACCTCCTCCACGCCCTCGATCTCGTCGATGTTTATGCCCATGCTCTTCAGCATGCCCTTCATCTTCTTGGGGCTCATCCCCCGTCCGCCAAGTCCTGGAAACATAAGACCACCGCAGGACAGAAGGAGATGGTTGGATTTATCCTTATCCGAGAAGGTATGCTCGCCACAAACCTGCGTTTACTGAAAGGCGGGCTGCAGATAACCAGTCAGAAGCGCATGAGAAGATCATCGCTGTGGAGTGCCATACAGCCGATCCGCATCGGACAGTGATGAAGCACCAAAATTCGAACGTCCCGACCGGGATTCGAACCCGGGTTGAAGGCTGTCTGCGAGGATCTCCGCAGGCCTCCGGGATATCCACTACCCCATCGGGACAACGAGTGAGTCATGAATCCCTTCCTGGTTATAAGCCTGTTGATCTGGAGGCATACGACTGTGCTGTCCGGATTGCTCTGAGAAAGTCTATCTTTCTGAACTCCGGCCAGTACGGCGCACAGAAGTATGCGGCACACTCGCTTCCGTTTGCCTGCCAGGGAAGGAAGTTGGATGTTCTGAGCTCGCCACCAGTTCTTATTATGAGATCGACCTTCGGCACTGGCGGTTCTTCGATGGGATAGAGGTATCTGCTCACCAGATCCTCATCGACATCGTCTATCCTGATCGTCCCACTGCGCAGGTCTCTTGCCATGGCCCTGGCTGCGTCGACCAGCTCGTACTGCCCTCCGTATGCGAGCGCCACGTTTAGGTACATCTGGCTGTACCCCTCGGTCGCGGCCTCAACCTCTCGTATGGCATTCTGCAGGTACTCAGGGAGCATGTCGATCCTGCCGATGGCCCTGACCCGAACCCTGTTTTTGTGGATCTTCTCAGAGCTGCACAGTTCAAGGAGCTTCTCCGCGATCAGGTTGAAGATGTACCTCTTCTCAGGCTCGCTCCTGCTGAAGTTCTCAGTCGAGAACGCGTAGACAGTCAGGTGCTTTATTCCAAGCTCCAGGCACCAGTCTGATATCTTCTCTGTGGTCTTCGCGCCGAGCCTGTGGCCATTCGATACCGGCATGTTGTGCCTGTTCGCATATCTTCTGTTTCCATCCTGGATGACCGCGACGTGCTCCACTCTCGGGCCCCTGGCGAGCTGGCGCTTTAGCATTCTCTCGTACACTGCATATGCTGATGAGAGCAGCAGATCTCCGCATCTCAAAAAAATCCCTTATGCAGGCTATCCTGAGCATGTATTTAACTGTTTCACACCGGGATTCTCGCAGCCGCATCGTTCACGCGTAATCCGGGAGGAGGCTTTTGGTTCTCATCAATACAAGTACACAGCCCATTGTTCACCCTCATAAAACCAGGAACCTGCAAGTCTTATACGACGTTCTTGGGAGCAAATGCAAATAAACAGGATCAGCTCGTTGAGGAGCCAAAAATAAAAGAGATTCCTGCACCGTTTTACTCAGTCACAGGATACGCAAATGTGGAGACCTCGTTGCCCTCTGGATCGATGAGGGTGACGTTGCCGGCCTCAGCGAACTCGATCGTTGTGTTCAGGTATATCTCTGTCTCTGTATTCTCGCCAGCGCCCAGGAAGAGCTTCACAGAGCTGGCTGGCTGGACCTCGATCGCACCCAGTGTTACCGGCTCGTTCTCATCTATCTTGAGCGTGTAGTTCTCCAGGCTCTGGGCTGCATCGCCATCGTTGGCGATCTCCACATAGGCCTCCTCGATGTTGACATCAGCGATGTAGAGTGCCGCAACCTCTGCGGTGACATTCTCTGCTGTTACATTCTCTGCGGTTACGTTCTCGGCTGTGACATTCTCTGCGGTGACATTCTCAGCAGTATTTTCCGCATATGCCGCTCCCAGGAACACAAGCAGAGCAAGCATAAGCGTGTATGCTACGATCTTCATATAATACCTCCTTGCTTTTTAATCAAAACTCATTCATCTTAATTAAGATTTAAATCTTTTCTAAGATTGTTACAGATTTAATATTATTATCTTATCATCAGATTGTTTATAAAAATATCAGAAAATATCTTAAAATAAATTCAGCATCGGCAGAGATGATCTCCGCTGAAGCAGAGTTTCTGCACTTTAGGATGATTCGCGATCGTACATCTGCATTTGAGCAGGATGCAGCGGAAGAGGAACTGAACTGCCTATGATAGAATCGACGGTCCTCAACAGACTGTCGCCCCCATCCATTCAAGCAGCTGTATGGCCGCAGGATATGAGTACACGGCCAAACATACAGGAGCGCAGGACATCTCTGATCTTCCGGCCTGAACTCTGCAGCTTCAGTCCGGCGTCCCGCATATAGATCTGGTCCTATTCCGGTGCTCAGAAGCTCACCCCTTTATCAGGAGACCTCCTGCAGAATCCTCTGTGCGCACACTGGGACGCATCGCAAACTATAACATGAGTGACGATGCTGCTGCTGTTATGTTCAAGCTGGGAGAATATGACGAGCTGACGGCAAAAGATCTTGCAGACCGTCTCAGGGAGATGAAGATCCGGGTCGATATACGGCCATCGATCGTGGCAGATCTGAAGATCAGACCAGTACTCCAGGGGCGCTTCAGCGAGCTGAAAAACGAGATCAAGGACGAGAGGACAGTAAAAAAGTACGAGCACTACCTGGATGCTCTACGGAAGACATTCGCTGAGAAGCCTGCCCCGGAGGAGTTCTACAGAAGGTATCAGATGTATGCGGTTCCAAAGTGGGTCAAGATCGCCGAGAGGATAGAGGCACTGATGATGGAGAGGATCCGTGCAGAGGCGACCACAGAGGAGACATCTTCAGGGGAATCGTCTCAGGAGGCTGCTCAGGAACCACCTGCAGGGCCCTCTCCTGAAGAGACACCACACGAGGAAACCTCGCCTGAAGCTGCCAGCATATCTGATGAGGTCGATGAGGAGGTGGATTACGACATCCTTATTGATAACAGAGCTGCCGCAGAATTCGTGGAGTGGGTTTTCTCGCTGAACAAGCTGGAGATGGATGAAGATCCCGGAGATAAGCTGAACGATCCAATCGTTGCAATACCGGTTATAGCAAGCGATTATTCAGATCACCCGATGCTGCGAACGAATATACATGTGAGTCTGGAGAAAGCCTATGATCTCTACATAGATGAATGGTCTGTTTTCACATGCGAGGATCCGGACAAGGATTTCTTCGATGAGTTTCAGAATGAGGCGATTCAGATCATGGCGATCAACGCCATACTGAACAATCTGACAGATATGCCGCCATCAGGCAAAGTTGACATGGAGAGCTTCTTGCACATGTGTGGCGTCTACATGGAGATGGATAGCGGCATTTTCAATGTCGATGCATATGGTGTGGCAGAGGATCTCGCAAAGATCCTTGAGAAAAATGGAGTGGTGAAGATAAAGGGAGATACGATCCGCTGGAAGAAGGTGTAAGCAATTCATCAAGGAGACGGTCTCCCTGGTGACGTCATGTGATGCGCTTCCCGGGTGTTCAGGAGGCTGTGCGGCCTGTCCTGGAAGCTCTCTTTCAGGAGAGCTTAGATGCGACAGGTTATCCGATGGCCCGGACATCAGCACTTCTGCCCGCGCCTTCTCTTCGGAGAGAGGGCTACAGATACCAGAAATATCGCAACGCTCATTATCGCGATCGAGCTGCCCACAGGGATATCGAAATACAGGGACGCAGCTGTTCCCGAGATGCTTGATGCAAGCCCTATGAGGGGTGATATCAGCATGATCCATCTCATGTCGTGGGAGAACTGGTACGCTGATGACACTGGATTCACCATAAGAGCGAATATGAGCAGGCCGCCGATGAGCTTGAGCGAGACCGAGACAGTGACGCCGCAGAGAAAGAGTATCGCGTAGTAGAATGGCTTCGTGTTGATGCCTGACTCCTCGGCGAGCTTTCTGTCGAGCATTATCGCGAAGAACTCCTTGTAAAAGAGGAATATCACCACCAGGAGCGCCAGCATCAGAACAAGAAGCCTGATGAGATCGGTGGTTGTTATTCCCAGGACGCTCCCCCAGAGAACTGAAAGAGCAGTGCTGCTCACCACAGACCCTGGTACGATGCTGAGAAACAGAAGCGCCAGCGCCATCGTGAGGGAGAACATGATTCCCAGGACGACATCAGCCTGCAGCCTGGCCTTATCCGCAACCGGTCCAAGGATCAGGGCAACGGCCATTGCCATACCCAATGCCAGAGCGAATGGGTCTCTGGATACGGCCAGCCCGAGCGCGGCGCCTGCGAAAGCAGCGTGCGACATGCAGAACCCCATCGATGAGAGGTTCATTCGCACAATGAACACGCCTATCATGGAGCACACGACAGAAGCAAGTGAAGCCCCGATGATCGTGTTCATCACTATACCCGGCGGCAGCATCATCTAAGCCTCAGCGAATGCATCTCTGAACGTCCTGGAGGAGAGCATCTCGTCAGGATGCGCATCTCCGATGAGCCGCCCGTCCTTCAGCAGCAGTATCCTGTCGCAGATATCGGACACGTGAGCTGTGTCGTGTATGACCATGACAGTCGTCAGCCCATACTTCGTATGAAGAGTGCATATCTTCTTCGATACATCTTCCACAGCTCTGCAGTCCAGGTTCGAGTAGGGCTCATCCAAAAGCAGTATCCTGGGCCTCTTCGCGAGCAGCCTGGCCAGAAGCACCCTCTGCGTCTGGCCTCCTGAGAGCTTTCCTATCGGCCGGTCCCAGAGATGATCTATATCCATGAATTTTGCAGCCTCATGCGCTATCTGCCAATCCTCCCTCCCCGGCCTTCGCAGGATGCCGATCTTCCCGAACCTCCCCATCACAACGACATCTCTCACTAGATACGGTGTGTCCTCGGGAAACGTTTTGGCCTGAAGCATGTAGCCTATATCCTTTCTGATCTCAGGGCCGTGCCTCCGGGCGTCCCTTCCGAATACCTCGACCCTGCCGGTCGATGGGAGTATTCCATTTATCGTCTCGAGGAGCGTGGTCTTGCCGGCGCCGTTGGGTCCCATGACGCATACCATCTCTCCCCTGCTGATGGAGAGCGTGATTCCCTTCAGGGTGGAGTTCCTCTCGCCATCGTAGAATGTGTGCACGTTCTCGAGCCGGATCAGCATGGACCACCTCAGAGCCTCTCGATGATCGAGTCCAGCGGCATTCTGGACAGCTCCCAGGAGAAATCCTCCAGCTCATCATGCGACAGCTCTGAAATCCTCTCAACAATGCCTCTCCTGACCCTGAAGCTCACACTTCTGCCGTTTGAGTAAAATGTAGCCTCAGGCATGCCATCCTGGACGACAGATATGTTTCCCTTCCCGAGTGTGCATCCGGTGGATATCTGAATGCCATCCGCCATACACGATACAGGGGGTCTGCTACCTGACCGCACGAGAGCGCTGATATCCCTGTGACCATGAGAGCCGAGCTCCCTGAGAGCAGCGAGCCCCATCCTTATGCCAAGAACAAGAAACGGCCCCAGATGGCCGTGAAACTCACTGCCACGCTCTATCATGTTATCAATAGATACATTATCTGGATCTATCATGTGCATCTTCAACACAATCACCTTATTGATCTGACTTGGTATTATCAAAGGCATGAAAATAACTTGAATTGCGATATATAGCTTTTCCAGTAACAATGTTAAGATGCGCACTGCAATATTGTATTACCAGATGGTGGCGCTTACCATCACTCAGGCAGAAGGAAACTGAGGTCGTCTTGGGACTATGCCAGCCACTGGCTGCAATGGGAGCTGTGCCTTCTGGTCAGGATCGCAATGCGGCACATCGGGCAGCTGTCCAGAGGTTTGCTGGCGGTCATGAAGAGACAGAACGTGACGAAAGATATAGTTGTGCTCAGGCATGTTTTCGTCCAGCCATCCTGGTGGGCGCATTCTGAGCTCCTTTTCGCCATGGCCGGAAGCTTAATATCCCGCTCTGCATCGATCTCGGCTTATGATCATCCACTGGGCAGATGTGATTGCAGAGAGGCTCAAGGACGGTGGCCCGCACACACTGGCCACAGGCATAACGCCATCAGGGCCTGTGCATATAGGAAACCTGCGCGAGGTCATGACAGCTGATGCTGTTTACAGAGCTCTTGTAGACAGGGGCGTTGAGGCGAGGCTGATTTACATAGCTGATACATATGATCGCCTGCGGAGGCTCTACCCATTTCTGGACGAGAGCTTCAGGGAGCATGTGGGCAAGCCTTTATCTGAGATCCCATGCCCGGAGGGGTGCTGCAGCAGCTACGCAGAGCACTTCCTGCAGCCGTTCCTCAGATCGATGGATATTCTGGATATAAAGCCTGAGGTCTACAGGGCGGATCAGCTCTACAAAGAGGGCGTTTATCTGGATGCCATAAAGATCGCTCTGAAAAAGAGGGATGAGATCGCAAGGATACTTAAGGAGATCTCCGGCAGGGATGTTGCGCCGACCTGGAGTCCTTTCGATCCAATCTGCAGGGACTGCGGCCGCATGAACACAACAAGGGTGACAGGGTTCGATCCTGATGCGGAGAAGGTGGATTACGTCTGCGAGTGTGGATCATCCGGGAGCGTGAGCATGCGTGGGGGTGGCAAGCTCGTCTGGAGGGTCGACTGGCCTGCACGCTGGCACATCTTCAAGGTGACGGTCGAGCCCTTTGGAAAGGATCATGCGACCGCCGGAGGATCTTATGACACCGGCAAGAGGATCAGCGAGGATGTTTACAGCTACCCTGCCCCGTATCCAATAGTCTACGAGTGGATCCATCTCAAGGGAAAGGGCGCGATGCACAGCTCCACAGGGCTTGTTGTGACTGTCCAGGAGATGCTCGATGTCGTGCCGCCAGAGGTTCTGCGCTACCTCATAATCAGGACGAAGCCGGAGAAGCACATAGAGTTCGATCCTGGACTTCCGCTCCTCACACTTGTGGATGAGTACGATCAGAGGAGGGGCGATGCGAGGGCGCTGGAGCTATCCTCAATAGGACACAGCGAGCCGTTCAACATACCGTTCAGGCACATGGTTACTGCGGTACAAATTGCACGTGATGACGAAGATCTGCTTCTCAAGGTTCTGGAGAGGAGCGGCTACGAGACATCGCGCAGGGATGAGATACTCGCGCGCGCCAGGAACGTGAGGATTTGGCTGGAGAGGTACGCGCCGCCGTTTGTGAAGTTCGAGGTCAAGGAGACCCTCCCCCAGGCGGTCAGAAACATCACCCAGGAGGAGCGCAGGGGTCTTGGATTGCTAGCTGAGCGGATCGATGGAAAGAGCGCGCAGGAGATCCACGACGAGATATATGCAGTGGCAAACGAGCTCAGCCTCGATCCAAAGAAGTTCTTCCAGGCAGTGTACCTCGCGTTTCTCGGTGAGCGTCAGGGGCCGAAGGCCGGCTGGTTCCTCGCGAGCCTGGACAGGGACTTCGTCAAGCAGAGGCTCATCGAGGCATCTCTCGCGTGAGTGAATGACTCTTTGGCTCATCCAGGCTAATTAGCGGAATATTGAGAATGGCGAAAAGGGAAGCTTCAACGGTACCGAAAATCCGGCTCAATCAAGCTTTCCGATAATTCGCGGAGATGAGCCGACTCTTTTTGGAGACGCCTCTCCAAAAAGAGTCACATCGATCTGTTGATGGAGAGCAGCAGAGCGCAAACTCCGGTCTTCATGCCGGAGAGAAGGTCACGCATGACTGGCAATCTCCTGGAAGGACTGGCGGCCACCTGCAGCATAACAGACACATATTCCAGGCATGTTCATCAAAACCGGAACAGTTCTGCAGGGGTGATCTGATGTCAGGGATCGAGGAGGCTATACTGAGGCTTGAGGAGATCGCGGGTCGCCACATATGCGCCACACGAAGGGAGGAGCTGCTGGAGATCATAGAGATTCTGAGGCGCGAGCTTGAAAGGGAGAGGAGATGAGGCTGCGCTTCTCTGCCCCGCGTCCAGCCTCAAAAATCGATGCAGCTCTGAGCAGTGTCAGTTCACTCGCACGCCAGCAGGCTTGCTGAATGAGCGAAGCATCACGGATGCACATCTTCAGCATGAAGAACCTCAGCCCCTTATCTCCCTCAGGCGCCTGATCGTGACCTCAAAGAGGAACAGGACCAGCGCAGCCAGAAGAAGCTGCCAGCTGATGCTCAGCCTCTCCTGGACGAGACGCTCGCTCGCCTTTCTCGCCTCCTCCACTATGCTTCTTCCAGCCTCCTCCTCTGTGAAGATCTTTCCACCCGCTGCCTCTATCATACCTCTCAGCTCAGGATTGAATCCGAAATTCCTGTACTCCAGCGGGTAGTTCACAGCGATCCCGTAGTCGTTAATGTAATACACACCCTCAGACTCCGGGACGATAGTCGCTGTGTACCTGCCAGGAGCGGTGCTCTCGATCCTCGCCCCCTCCCCGATCTCCGGCGGGCTCTCGCTTGAGACGTATATCTCCAGAGGGCTCCCGGCCCATCCGTCTCCAGCCTCAACCCGCTCCTTCTCCGGCCTGGGATCTCCAACAGCCCAGTTCACAATGGAGGATATGAGCATTGAATTCTCCGCAGCATAAAGCGACTGCGCCCAGGCATTGCCATCGTCTGTGGCCAGGGAGACGCTCCTTCCGAGGCCGTAGCGCATCGCTGTAACTATCGGCTTTCCATCTGTCAGCGCCACGAGCCTCTGGGCGCCTGGCTTCGGGGTGACGTCGTTGAAGCCGCTGATCGTAGCATTGATCTCAATCTCCTCTGTTATGTAGTGGTTCTGGTCCGTCACCACAAGCGTGTATCCGGAGACGTTCTCCGCGACCTCATGCTCCCCTTCAATCTCAGGAGTTCTCACCGTGAGAGAGCTCGGATACACTGCGGGACGGAACGTGGCGCCCGTGAGCGAGGCCATCTCCTGGAACCTGCCTGCAGACCCCGCATAGCTCTGGACCTGTATCAGGGTTACAGTCGCGTTCATCTTCCTCATAATATCCACAGAGTTGAGGAATACCTGATCGCCCTTTACCTTGTCAGGCTCTATTCTGCCATCTGAGATGATCACAAGATCAGCCTCGGCCCTGCTCTCGTTGATGATCTTCCATGCCAGGCGGAGCCCCTCATCCAGGTTCGTCTCGTCCTTACCGAGCGGCGTCTGGAGGCTCTTTATGCTCTCCTCTATGACGCCCCTGTTCCTGATCGGCACCGGCTGCGATACCACGTAGGGCTTCGTGCCGAAGACCACAATACCGACCCTGGCATCCCTGAGCTCCGGAGATCTCAGTAGCTCTATCGCGAGTGACTTCTCGTAATCGAGATATGTCGTGCTCTCCCCGATCCTCATCGGCGCCATGGTGCTTCCGGAGATGTCTATGACCATGATCAGAACCTTCCCGCCCTCGAAGATGCTCGGGGATGAGATGACGGGGAGAGCTCTCTCAAGCTCTGTGCCGTGATAGCCGCCCAGCTCATATGCATCCGGGCCTCCTATGACAACCAGTCCGCCGCCGCTTGCAACGTAGCTCCTCAGACGGTCGAGATCCGGGTCGTACTTGATGTTGTCCAGGATGACCGCCTTGTAACCGCTCAGTGACTGCGGAAGGGAGTCAGCAGTGCTCAGATCGACAAGATCCCTGAGCACATCCATCAGAGGAGAGGGTCTGCCCAGGAGGAGAACTCTCGGCTTCGGCACGACGTAGACGGCTTTTGTGTACATGTTGTTCCTCTCGAAGTGGTCCTCGTCCGGGTGTATCTCAGCTCTCAGAAGGTGCGTCCCTGTGCTGCGGAACCGGTGTGACATCCTTAAGGAGTCGTTTATGCTCTCCAGAGAGCCCCTGAATATCTCCAGGTCGTCCGCGTATACCACAGCATCGCCGCTGACGCTGCCGGATTTCCTGACAATTATCTTGAATGGATAGTCGCCATCCAGAACCGCAATGTTGCTTCCGGATATCTCGACGCCCGCCTCCTTCTCTTGAGTGTTCATCTCTATCGCGAAGACCGAGACGTTCGAGCTTCTGGCGAGGAGCAGGGCATCCCGTAGCGGGCGCCCGCTGTTGCTGTAACCATCACTCACAAGCAGAATCGAATCAGCCTGTGGCATGTACTGTATGATCCTGTCTCCAAGAGGCGTGCTCTCGCCTGAGAAGTACCTGAGCTGCGAGTCCGGGATCCTCTCGCTCAAACGCTCCGCGACATTCATGTCGAAGATCTCCATGGATACTGTCTGATCCGAGAGTATCAGTATCCTCGGCCTGCTCACGTCCTTTGTGTGCGTTGTTACTGTGTACGGGTTCGCCAGCGCGATTACGATCAGACACACCACCAGGGATCTGGTGAGAACCAGAAGCCTCCGCTGTGTGCGCTTTGTGTAGAGAATCCCTGCTGCGAGAACCAAAGGAACGAGCCAGAGCAGTTCAGGCCTCTGAAGGTACATCTCTGTCAAAGCTCCCTCCTCCATCTCACTATTCCGAGCTCGGCCATGAGAAGCATCAGAGCCGCCAGAATGACCCAGACAGAGAGATCCCTCTCCACGAGCTTCTCCGTACTGACGCTGGATCTGAAGCTTCCGGGATCATAGGATCCTCCATTTCTCAGATCAGACTCGGCGGGATCGTAGAGGTTCGCAGCGATTCTCCTTCCGTCAAAGGTGTACAGACCCGCCCTGTCGAGAAGGAGGAGCTGTGTGGTAACCGTGCCTCCAGGCGTGCTTATGGTCGTCTGTCTGTCCAATGGCACAACCTCTCCGGTCTTCCTGTTGAGATCATCCAGCGACGGAGCGCCTGTCAGCCATCTGATCAATTCATACCAGAAGACAGGGTACTCAGGCCGCAGATGGAAATCGCTGCCGTACTCGAGCGCGTTGTACACGACAGTCCCCCTGCCGAGCTGCCAGTATGCGAGCAAGGGAACGCTGTTCACCTCAACAATGGTCGTAGCTCCGCGCCTGGGCACGGCCTCGAGGTACGCCCTCATCCCGATCTCCTCGAAGTGTATTCCTTCTCCGAATACAGGATTTCTCGCCCAGGGGATGCCTGTCCTGTTCACCACGCCCGTTATCCTTACGGGCAGATACTCCGGGCTCGGGGAGTTCTCCTGCGGGATGTAAATGATCCTTCCTCCGGAGTCAACATACCTGTTCAGATCGCCATCGATAGAGCTGTTCCTTATCACCACCAGGTCATAGCCCTTTGGCTCTCCACTGGTATCAACGCTGCCAATTGCCCTGAGCGCCGCCAGTGTGGGACCGCTCTCTCCCACGTAGAGAATCCTCGTCTCACCCCGGGACGGGGCGTAGATGTACGCAGTGTTGTCAGCGGATACCGCATCCCTGACATCGAGAGATACTGTGCTGATGCCGGATGGGAGGCTGAGGGAGAGGTAGTAGTCTGAGTCCGCATCCATGAGCGTTCTGTGCTCTGAGCTGCCGCCCTGTGATGCGACCCTTATCGTGAGATCCCTCGCAGATCCGTAGTTGTGGATCCTGCATGTGTAGTTGATCCCCTCGTATGTCTCTGTCAGCCAGCCTCCCACGATCCCGACGTTGTCCCCTCCCCCGCCTGTGTCCGCGAAGACTATGCTGGCGCCCGTCGCGGTGAGGGAGTCCCTTGTGGCGCCTGGATCGTCTCCGATCCAGCTCATGAAGTCTGAGATGACGAGGATATCACCGCCCTCAGGACCTGTCAGGGTGTATGCCAGGTTAATGGCGCTCGATATGTCCGCGGAGAGATCGAGCACCGAGATCTTACCGAGCATGGATCGCGCCTCATCAGGGCTGCCCTCTCTGAGCGCCACGACAGGTATGCTCTCCGCCAGAACTATGCTCACCCTGTCGTATCCGGAGAGCTCTGATGATGCTATGCCAAGCGCGTTCTGGAATGTGCTCTCCATGCTCGCAGAGACATCCAGAACAAGAACGAGATGCGAGCCGGGGCTCCCCCTCTCCAGGGTATATGGCCCGGCAGCTGCAATAGATAGAAGAATGAGAATGAGGAGCTGCAGCCAGAAGAGCGGATCCTTTATCATCCTGCTCAGGGCTGCGGATCTCCTGGCCTTTCCAGCCTCAAGAAACCTTATGCTCGGGAAGAGAACATCACGGGGCTTCGGTTTTATGAGGTAGAGGACGATCAGCGGCAGTATGCTGAGAAGTCCGAGGAGTGCATATGGATTTCTGAACGGCATCTCTTGCTCTGATGCGGAGATCTGAGAAAAATGTTTGCCTGTGCGGTCGGGCCTGCATTTCATTCTGCAGTGAATGTGAGCTCCATGACCCCAATGCGACCTTTCGAGGACTGATGGCCATTACCACGAAAGCTTGACACTGAGAGATAACTCCCTGCCGACTCGCTTTTTGCTGAAAACCACATCAAATGCTTTCGTCCTTTCTGCGCTCCTTGCCGCAGTCGGGGTTTGAGGCGGGTTCGTGAGCAAACCCGCATCTCAGGGCGCCTGGACGGATATCACATTCCGTAGATCCTTCTGGTGTTCCTCACAGTCGCCCTGGCAAGATCCTCAGGATCCATTCCCCTCAGCCGCGCTATGAGGTTGAGCGAGTCCAGTATGAATAAAGGCTCGTTCCTGCCCCGCCGGGGAGAGAGAAACGGGCTGTCTGTCTCAATGAGCAGGTGATCCAAAGGCACGCTCCTGGCCAGAGCCTGGTGCTTCACAGATCTGCACACAACTGTTGCAATTGACACGTAAAATCCCCTGTCGACGATCTTCCTCATGGTCTCCAGGCTTCCGCTGTAGCAGTGGAACACCACCTTCCCCATGTCCTTCACAAGATCGAACGCGATATCCTCGGTATCCCTGGCGTGTATCACAAGCGGCTTGTCGAGCTCCTCTGCGAGCTCTATCACCCTGCGGAAGACATCAACCTGCTGCTTTCTCAGAGCCAGATCGCTGCACCTGTAGTAATCCAGCCCCGCCTCTCCGACCCCGATTATCTCCCCGGAGTTCTGCCGGATCTCCTCGAGGACGATATCCACATCCCCGGGCCTCATCCGGTCTAGGGAGTTTGGGCTGAGGCCCAGGGTCGCGTGGATGAACTCATGCGACCTGGCCAGCTTCAGCGTCTCCCTGTTCGTCTGAAGGTCAACTCCGGAGTTGATCATCTCCACAACGCCTGCAGCTCTCGCCCTCTCTATAACATCCATCCTGTCCTTGTTGAAGTGCTTGAAATCGAGATGACAGTGTGCATCTATGACTTCCACCAATAAAACATCCCCTGCTCATTTCTTTTGGTTACTTGGATGCACGTTCCTCGAGGAGCAGAAGGCGGTTTATGGCGCTGACAAGCGCCTCCACCGATGCCATGACTATGTCCTCCCGCGCAGACCGGGCGGATACCTTCCTTCCCTCGGTATCCTCAACCCCTATCACGACCTCTGCAAGGGCATCAGATCCCCCTGTGATCGCCTCTATCCTGAAATCCCTCACCCTGATCAGGCTGTCCTGGCCGAGTATCTCCCTCACAGCCTTCACGGCAGCATCGACTGGACCAACACCGATGTTTGCGAGTACCTTCTCCTCGCCCCGGAACAGCGCCCTGACCGTGGCTGTGGGCGTTATCGTGTTACCGGTCATCACAGCCACCTCCTTGAGGACGAGCGCCTGCTCCCCCTTTGCGATCTCGCCCAGGACGACCTCTGCGATGGTCTGGAGATCCGCGTCTGTGACCTGCTTGCCCTTGTCGCCCAGCTCCTTTATCCTCTGGAGGATCTCCTGGAGCTGATCCTCTGTCGGATGATAGCCGGACTCCTCGAGCACCTTCTTCACCGCGTGCCTTCCCGTGTGCTTTCCGAGAACGATCCTGCGCCTGTGGCCGACCATCTCAGGCGTCATTATCCCGGGCTCGAATGTGTCGCTTCTCTCGATAACCCCATGGCTGTGTATGCCGCTCTCGTGGGAAAACGCGTTGTCTCCGACGATCGGCGCATTTATCGGTATCCTGGTCTCTGTGAGCCTTTCGACAAGCCTTGCAGTCTCAACGAGATACTGCGTCTTTATCGATGTCTTCGCTCCGTATATCGAGTGCAGGCTCATGACGGTCTCTGCGAGGTTCGCGTTGCCTGCCCGCTCACCCAGCCCGTTGACTGTGACCTGGACCTCCCGCGCGCCCGCCTCCACAGCTGCCAGGCTGTTAGCCACCGCAAGCCCGAAGTCGTTGTGGCAGTGCACATCCACGAGTATGTTCATGTAGCTGCAGACCTCTTTCACGAGCCGGTGGAACGCGGACGGCGCCATGACGCCCACGGTGTCGGGTATGTTTATTATGTCAGCGCCGGCGTTCTCAACAGCCTTGAAGATCTCCCTGAGGAAGGCGGGGGGCGTCCTGGTGGCGTCCATGGCTGAGAAGAGGCAGAGAACACCATGATCCTTCACGTACTCGACCGCCTTTATCGAGTCTGCAACTATCTCCTCCCTGCTCTTCTTTATCGTGTGTGCTATCTGTATGTCAGATGTCGATACGAAGACATGGACCATGCCGACACCTGCATCGAGACACCTGTCGATATCGCTCCTGATGATCCTGGAGAGGCCGCAGACTGTGGCGGTGAGCCCCTCATTTGCTATGGCCTTGACGGATTCGAACTCGCCCCTGGACGATACAGGAAAGCCAGCCTCTATGACGTTGACCCCGAGCTTGTCGAGCTGCCTGGCGATTATGAGCTTCTCCTCAGGGGTGAGCGAGACCCCCGGAGTCTGCTCGCCATCCCTCAGGGTAGTGTCGAATATCCTCACCTCTTGGCCGCGAAGGTGCTCAAGATGGTAGAAAGCGATCCCACGCAGAAGTTTCTACTGACATGCTCGCAGGGTTGAATCGCGTGAGAGATAAAACTTTGCTTTCAGCTGGAGGCGCGGCTGAACCTGAGCTGGGCCAAGAAATGTCTGTGCGTCGCATGCATAAGGGAACGGCCAAAATCAGGCTGCTATCCCTTTGTTATCAGGTCGTATTCGACCCGTGCTCTCCGTATGGGTGGCACATCTCCCCACACCGCCATCTCATTCCCCCTTACAACCAGAGCTGCGATCACCTCATCTCGATCCACTGCACTGAAGCACTCCTCCAGGCTGGCATCCGGGGTGACGGCATTGCCGAGCGCCGTTGCTCCGGCATCTGCTACCGCCGGATCTCTGGATATCACGGTCGCGACATCTGCGCATCCGAAGCTTATCGATGGCCCGACGGTCCCGCTGCTGCTGCAAATTCCCAGAACTCCTCCGGCAGGAGGGATCTCAAGCGCCAGGTTCTTTATAGGAGACGTGCCGGCGTATATCCCGACCAGCACAGGCTCATCTGAGCACATCGCTATATCCCCGCCGTTATCAACGACCGCGTAATCAGCTCCTGCATCAACCATGGCCTCGACTGCGGCTGCAGCTATCGCACCGGCGACCGCCGCCATAGGTCCGACGTTGAAGAGTGATGATGCATGACACATCCTTTTAACAACAGGAGGGGCATCATCTACAGGGCGATCGTACGGCTCGAGTGTCAGCTGGAAGATCGGGTCCATAGCTATGAACTCCTCAAGCTGGATCCTGCTCTCTATTATCGCGCTCTTTGCGATCTCTATGTGCTCCTGCGATCTGGCCACAATCGTGGCTATCGTCTGATGAAGCCTGAAGTGCTCGCGTATCATCAGTGCTCGATCTCACTTCATCGCTATAGCTTTTGAGGATTCTGTGAGAAATGCATCTTGGGTCGTGTACTTGTATCATTGAAATCCGCAGCGTTCACTTCAGCCAGACTCATGGGATGTCTCACCCATAGCACTCGATTTCAGCGGATCATTCAGCTATTCGAGTACACGACCGCATCTTGCCGCTCTGAGCAAACCCCCCCGGGTGCAGAGTTCAATCAGGTGAAACGTGCTCTGTGCATGAGATCCAGCGACTCAACAGACCTGATTGCTGACGCACACACAATCTCGAAAGTTATATTAAGATAGAGGATCATTTTATCAAGTAATTCATGAGGTGATTTGCTTGAACGGGGATGTATATAAATTCATAGAGCTCGTCGGCACATCGACGGTTGGGTGGGAGGATGCGGTGAAGACTGTCGTGGAGACAGCCTCAAAGACTTTGAGGGATCTGAGGGTGGCTGAGGTCACCGAGCTTGATGTGAGGCTGGACAAGGGCAAGATCGTCGAGTACAGGGCAAAGGTGAAGCTGTCGTTCAAGTACGAGAAGGAGGAGGACTGAGAGTTCAGCTCGTGGGCTTGCACCACTTAATGCTCCAGCTGCGATCGATGGCCTCAGGTAGATTCCGTAAATCTGGATGTTTTGAGGATGCGGGTTAACATGAAAGCACGACATAGGCTGAAATCCTGTGTCGGCTTGCTTGGATGAAACCAACCCGCATCTCAACGCCTTCATTCTTTTGACTCACCTTCTCATGCGTGGTTTTCATACAGGTACACGACTCAGGCAACGATACATTTATAAACGAAAAATCCAACATAGAATGGTCCCTTTAACGAGGGCTGGCATGAGCATGGCATGATGTCGCTTTGAGTGCCGGTGCGATAGAGGGACGACACGCCGCATTGATAGGTCCTTGTGGGAGATCACTGACAGGGTCTGACGATGACCTCAAGACAACCCACATGCGGTACATGTGCCCGTTGCGAGGGTTGCCGGTCAGACAGAGGTTACCGCAGGATGATGCACCGGAGTTAGCATCGGGCGACAGATTCCTGTTACATCCCTCCCGACGTCAGGTGATCCGGTCGCGCGAAGCATGGCGATTTTCTGGATGATATAATCCACCGGATGACGCTGGCCTGCAGCCGTCCTGGCATGGATCGATCACGCGCAAATCTTATCTATATTGTGTTTCGACTAGAGCACATCCCATGGTGGTGTGGTTTGAACAAGCTCTCACCCCACAAGCACTGCATAATATGCGGCAATGCCATTGAGGCCGACAGCATGTTCTGTGATGAGCTCTGCGAATCGAAATACCGATCGGCCCAGAGGCGCCAGCAGCTTGTTTTTGTGGTCTTTCTTCTTCTCATGATCGCAACATTCGTCCTGCTTGGCATCCTGCCGGCGCTCTTCGGGCAGAGCAGGCCCGGCTGAGGTGGTTGATGTGAGGTATCTCGGATTGATCATCGCATCGGTGTTTTTGTTGCATGCCTCTGCTGGACTGAGCTACATACAGGTTAAGGATGTTACCATGATCCCAGATGGCGAAGATCTGAGGCTCCAGGTGAATTACACGCTGGAGCCATTCGCGAAGCTTTATGTGCTTGCTCTGGGGTGCAGGCACATCGAGCCAGAGCTGATCAGGCTCTTCTCCAGCTATCAGAATGTGAAGACGGTGAAGGCCAAACCAACCACAGCAACGCTCGTCGTCGAGAGCGCGGGCACATACCTCGACGGTTACTACCTGTACGACGCGAAACCCCTGAGCGCTCCGGTATCCAGGTTCACCGTAGTCTACCCGGAGGGCGTCACCAGGACTTTTATCAATGTGACAGCAACGCCGAGCATATTCGTGGAGAAAAATGCGCTGAGAATGGCTGCGCGGTAAACTCCGTTCGCTCTTATGCGGTTAGCAACTTGCAGGTCATGCAGGCTGACTGCAGGAAGCACTCATTCGCTCGCCAGGAGCGCATATCGAGACCGCTGCCCTCTGTGGGCAGGTCACAAGATGGATAGAACTCCATTATGCTTTGTGGAACCTTTACTGACACTCACAGCATGTGATCTTACATGATGCCAGCCCACGCATGCGGCACTTCTTTTATGCACATCTGGTATATACATTACAATAAGAATATAGACATAAGTTAAGATATATTTTTTATTTCGGCATAGTATATATAATACCATGCTATCTCTGCCATCGGTGATCGAGATGAGATTGCTGGCATTAATAGCCGTAATGCTTGTAATGGGATCCATCAGCCCTGTGCTGAGCGCCACGGACGTGCGCGTCTCGGGATCGACCACTGTGCTGCCTCTTGCATCTGTATGTGCTGAGAGCTTCAACTCGGAGCAGAGTGATTACCGGGTCACTGTCACAGGCGGTGGCACCGGAGTGGGAATAACTGATCTGGGAGAGGGGAGATCGGATATCGCCATGGCATCCAGGGAAGTGACAGACACTGAGAGGAGCAAGTATGAGACCAACGGCAAAAAGTTCAACGAGATACTGGTTGGATACGACGGCATAGTCATAGCAGTGAGCCCACAGGTTTATGATGCTGGCGTGAGGGCGCTCACAAAAGAGCAGGTCAGAATGATATATGCCGGAGAGATCACCAACTGGAAGGAGGTCGGTGGTCCTGACAGGCAGATATACGCCATAGCGAGGAGAGCGGGATCCGGCACGAGGGATACATTCAACGAGATCATAATGGGCTCTAAGGAGGCGGAGACCCCCGGAGTATCGACAGAGGCCGCTGACAACTCTGAGGTGAAGACCGCGATAAAGGGCAGCGATAAGGCGATATGCTATCTCGGGTACAGCTACGTCACAGATGGGACTGTGAAGGGAGTTGCGCTGGATGGCGTGGAGCCTACAGTTGATAGCATCAAATCCGGAGAGTACCCGCTGGCGAGGAAGCTGTACTTCTACACCCTCGGCGAGCCCAGTCCGGGCGCCCAGGCCTTCATAGACTTCGTGCTGAGCTCACGCGGGCAGGATCTGGCTGAAAAGGCCGGGTATATACGGGTATGAGTGCTGGATCTGGGGATCCAGACCCAACTATTTTTACAGATGGGCCATCCCTGTGATCCAGCGGACGGTGATCTAACAGAAAGAAACGAGTCAATTGCTGATTGGAGCTACCGGAGTTCGTCCCTCCAGCGACCGCATGAGCCTTGTTAAATACACATCGTATTACGTTGCATGCGATTCCTTAACCGATGACCAATGGATGCCCTCAGGCATTTCGTTTCACATCTCGGGGCAGATGATCCACAGATAGCATCTCCCTGAGCTTTGCCAGATCGGATACGAAAAGCTCCATGCGATCCTTGTTTCTGAGAACAGCCGCCGGATGGAATGTGATCAGATACAGATCGTCGAATATCCTCCCCCTGAGAGATGTCACGCCCTGCATCCCGAGTACAGCCTTTGCGGGGACGTTCCCGAGGAGGCAGACCGCTGATGGTCCGATTATCTCGATCTGCTTTCTGAGATACGGCATGCACGCCCTTATCTCCTCTCTGCTGGGCTGCCTGTTTCCTGGCGGCCTGCACTTCACGATGTTTGTTATGAAGATCTCACCACGATTCAATCCCGCAAGGCCCAGCGCCCTGTTCAGGATCGCACCAGCCCTTCCCACAAACGGCCTCCCCGCAAGATCCTCGGCCGCGCCTGGTGCTTCGCCTATCATCATGATACTCGCATCCGCCGGCCCCTCACCCGGAACTGCGTTTCTTCTTGTCTGCGAGAGCCTGCACCTCTCACATCTCATGATCTCACATGCAAGCTCCCTGAGATCACTCCCGCACACGGTTCCTCCTTCACTGGATCACACCAGAACCCTCGAGATTTCCATGAGATATCTCCCGAAAAGCCCTCTCACCGATCATCTCCTCCCGAACATCCTCTCCAGGCTCTCAGATGATATCCGAACAACAACAGGCCTTCCATGCGGGCATGTCCTGGGGTTGTCGCATGCGAAGAGGTCTGTGAGAAGCCTGAGCATCGCACCCTCGCTCAGCTTCTCTCCTGATTTTATGGAGCCCCTGCAGGCCAGAAGCTTCAGAGCCTCGTCCCTGAAAGAGGTCTTGCACGCCCTTCCGAGCTGAAGAATATCTCTGAGAACAGCACGAACCGACTCCGGGCTCTCAAGGCCCACAGCTGCGGGCACGGCCCTGACGCTGTACGCCCTTCCTCCGAAGTGATCGATCTCGAAGCCGATCTCCCTGAGCTTCGCGGAGAACGAATCGAGGAGTGCTGCCTCCCCAGGGGAGAGTTCCACCGTGACCGGCTGGATCAGCTCCTGAGAGATGCTCTCGCTCTCGCATTTCTCGAGAAGATGCTCGTATCTGATTCGCTCTGCTGCAGCATGCTGGTCCACGAGCATTATTCCATCATCATACTCCACAACGATGTAGAGATCGAGAGCCTGGCCCAGGATTCTGATGAGAGGCTCTGAGATTCTCTGCTCGGCCTGCACCTCCAGGGGGAGCGTCTCCTGGATCTGGGGCTTTGGGATCAAGAGCTGCGGTTCTGTTATCCGCGCTGGCGGGGCGGCAGCGGGTATCGCGGAGGACCTCAGAGCGCTGAGCGCTGCATCCCTCACAGCATCATAGATCTCGCCCTCCCTGAGGAACCTGACCTCCCTCTTCGCTGGATGGACGTTCACATCCACCAGAGATGGTTCGATCTCGATCGATATCACAGCAACATAGCTTCTGCCCGACCGCAGAAAGCCCCTGTACGCATCCCTCAGCGCCTGAATGAGAGCTCTCGAGTACACCGGCCGGCTGTTCACATAAACCAGGATGGACTCGGAGTCCTGGCGTGAGGCATCTGGAGAGGATATCATGCCGCGGAGCTCGAACCCCTCTCCTTTCGCTGTTATGGGTATCATGCCCTTAACAGTCCCGAGCCCGAATGCTCTGATCAGAGCATCATCCCATGTCTCCGATGCGTTCGATCTGAAGAGCGATCTCCTGCCGGAGGAGATCTCAAATGATACTCTGTGGTGTATTATGGCCATCTGCGTAACAGTCTCTGCGATCCTCGCGAGCTCCTGTGAGGGGGAGGAGAGATGCTTGAGCCTCGCAGGGATGTTCTCGAAAAGCCCCCTCACCTCTATGCTTGTCCCGTAAGGGCATCCATCATCTCTTATCTCAGCAACCCTGCCGTTCTCCAGTCGAAGATACGTGCCCATCCCAGAGCTTCTGGTTCTCGTCTGCACCTCAACGCATCTTGATACGCTGGCTATAGCAGACAGCGCCTCACCGCGGAACCCAAGGGTTTTAAGCCTGAAGAGATCATCTGCTCTTGAAATTTTGCTTGTGGCATGCCTCTGGAATGCGAGCGGCAGATCATCACGCTCGATCCCGCAGCCGTCATCGACGACCTTTATGAGTGATATGCCACCGTCTCTGACCTCGACGAAGATCCGCGTGGCTCCAGCGTCTATCGAGTTCTCGATCAGCTCCTTGACGACAGATGCCGGCCGCTCTATCACCTCCCCCGCAGCTATCCTGCTCACGGTCTCTTCATCAAGTATGTGTATCCTGGGCATCCCTACAGCCGAGCCTTCTTCTGTATTCCACAAGCATGTTAAGGGCCTGAAGCGGTGTTATCTTCTCAGGCTCGAGGTTCTTTATCTCCTCGAGTATGGAGCTATCCTGCGTCTCGGGCTGATTGAAGAATATGAGCTGGGTGTACCTCTTAGATCTCCTGGATTTGCACTTGCTGATCTCTATGGCTGCCTGCCCCTCTATGATATCGAGAAGCTCCTCCGCTCTCCTTATCACCTGCTCCGGTACTCCGGCGAGCCTGGCGACATGTATGCCGTAGCTCTTGTTTGTCGCGCCGGGCACAACTGTTCTCAGAAACGTTATCGATCTCCCCTCCTCCTTCACAGCCATGCTGTAGTTAACTATTCCGGGGAGGTTTAGCTGTGTGAGCTGGTGGTAGTGCGTCGCGAAGATAGTCTTTGCCCTTATTCTGGAGTGTATGTACTCAGACACAGCCCATGCGATGCTGAGGCCGTCGAATGTGCTCGTTCCCCTCCCGATCTCGTCGAGCAGAATAAGGCTGTTTTTTGTAGCTGAGACCAGTATGTTCGCAAGCTCGCTCATCTCCACCATGAATGTGGATCTCCCCGAGACGAGATCGTCCCTCGCTCCGACCCTTGTGAAGATCCTGTCGACGAGCCCTATCTTCGCATATGATGCAGGAACGAACGAGCCGATCTGAGTCATTATGACTATCAGAGCGACCTGGCGCATAAATGTCGACTTTCCGGCCATGTTCGGGCCGGTCAGTATCATGAACCAGCTGCTCTCATCCATTGTGAGGTCGTTCGGGACGAAGCTGCCCTTCATCACCCTGTCGAGGACAGGATGCCTTGAGTCGCGCAATATTATCTCCCTGCCAGCATCGACCAGGGGCCTGACCATCGCTCCCCGGAGGGCGGTCTTCGTCAGGCCAAGAACCGTGTCCAGTTCCCCTGCAGCTGCTGCAACCTCCTGCACAGATCTGGTCCTGGATGCGACCTGCCGCCGCAGATCCAGGAAGAGCTCGTACTCGAGCGCTGATGACCTCTCCTGGGCTGAGAGCACCCTGCTCTCCATCTCCTTCAGCTCCTGGGTCACGAATCGCTCCGCATTTGAGAGAGTCTGCTTTCTTATGTAGTCGCCTGGCACCATCGAGAGGTTCGGCTTCGTGACCTCTATGTAATAACCGAAGACGTTGTTGTATCCGACCTTAAGAGACTTTATCCCGGTCCTCCTCCTCTCCGAGGATTCGAGCTCCGCGATCCAGCTCCTCCCGCTTCTGAGCGCTCTGCGCAGCTCGTCCAGCTCGGGGCTGTAGCCATCCCTTATCACTCCACCATCCCTGGGCGAGGATGGGGGATCATCCGAGAGCGCCCTTTCGAGCATCTCCACAAGATCATCAAGCTCTTTCACATCAAGCCTCTTTCTGATATCAGCAAGATACTCTGACTCCAGACCGCTCATCGCCCGTGCGATCTCCGGGATCCGGCGGAGCGATGATCGCAGCGCCACGAGATCCTTTGGCCCTGCGCTTCCAAGCGAGACGCGCCCGATGATCCTCTCCAGGTCGCTGAGACCCTCGAGAAGCTCCGAGATCTCCTCTCTGATCAGAGCTTTTCTCACCATCTCCTCAACCGCATCCTGTCTTCTCCGAATCACCTCCAGAGACATCGACGGCATCTGGAGCCATCTCGCCAGCGTCCTGGACCCCATCGGCGTTACTGTTTCGTCCAGGACCTCCATCAGCGTGCCGCTTCTGGACCCGTCCCTGAGGTTCCTGAATATCTCCAGGTTTCTGAGCGTGATATCATCGAGAAGCATGTACTCAGAGGAGGATATCATCCGGATCGGCTTGATGTGGTCAACCGAGTGAATCCTGGTCTCCCGCAGGTAGGAGAGTATCGCGCAGGCAGCGCGGGCGCACAGTGGGCTTTTCTCTGGCAGATCTCCAAGAAGCCCACCATCCCCGGCCATCACATTCAATGAAAAGATCTCCCCATCAATGCACTGCACACGCATGCCATCCAGAGATACACCGGGCGGAGCCAGGCACTCAGCCGGAGAGAACCTGGCCAGCTCAGATCTCAGCCGCTCCACTGGAACCTCAGATGCCATGAAATCGCCTGTCGATAGATCGAGAAGCACCAGCCCTGCGAGCCCGTTCTCCGGAAGAATGGCTGCCAGGTAGTTGTTGCTCTTCTCCTGGAGCAGCGCTGGCTCTATCACAGTCCCGGGGGTGACTATCCTGGTGATCTCCCTCCTCACGATCCCCTTCGCCTGCTTCGGATCCTCGACCTGCTCGCATATCGCCACCTTGTGGCCTGCGTTAACGAGCCGTGAGAGGTAAACGTCCAGCGAGTGATATGGTATGCCCGCGAGCGGGATCCTGTTCCCCTCGTCGTCCCTCTGCCTCGACGTTAGAGTTATGTTCAGCGTTCTTGATGCCGTAACCGCATCCTCGCCGAACGTCTCATAAAAATCGCCCATTCTGAAGAGGAGAAGGGCATCTGGGCACTGCTCCTTTATCCTGAAGTACTGCTCCATGAGCGGCGAGAGCCTTGCCATCAATCACATGTAGACCGCCTCTTAAATATGACTTTCGAATGCCTGAGAGAGAGCAGCGTCCAGAGATGCTGTAACCTTCTCTGTTGCAGGCTGTTCGAGCGGGTCTGCATAACCTGGCGATGGATCCACTGAATAGTTCTGCTGGAATCGATTGACCCCAATAGGACTCTGAAATCGCAGAAAGTATAAGATCAATTAGTAACAATATCACAGCTATGCGGATGCGCTTGCTTTTATGTGCTGCGGTGCTACTCCTGTGCTTCAGCACGCAGGTTCTGACGGAAGATGCTGGCCTTTACGATGGCATTTTTACAGGTATTGCAACCGGAGATAGAGGCACCAGCGCACTGCTCACACTGAACCTCACCCAGAACGGCAGTGCGGTCAAGGGGATTGCGACTATCCTTCCCGGCATAAAGGTCGACACAGGAGGCCTGATATGCCCTGGCCTGGTTGACGTTCCCGCAGGCACAGTGCCTGTAAAGGGCAATGTATCCACCAGAAACCCGCGTGTGCTCATCGCGGCTTCTGCTATCCAGACACAGGGCATGAGCATTGTGGCAGATGTTCTGGCAGAGATATCCACAGATGGCAATTCCATGAGGATTCAGATAAGGCTCAAGACCCCATGGCCCTGCCGGAACCCGACGATCCGGGCGGATCTGACCAGGATGCGAGGTGGATCTACACAGACTCAAGTCTCCACCAGCAATCGAATGCGATGAATGGCTCAAGGGGCACGGAAGAGGGTGCTATTGAGTTGATAGACTCAATGATCCATGAATGCAGCGCATCTGTTCAGAACCATGCGACCTATCTACATCCTATGCAAATTTTGAGGTGAGTTCATAGAGCAGCACATCTGCTCTGCAGAAAATCCCATAAAAATGCCAGAGCCTAATGCTCTGGCAGCATGAATGCTATGTCCTCAGATGGATGGCGGTACAGCCTTGCGCCAAGGCGCTTCTGATCCAGGATGTGCCCTATGATCCCGATCGTCCTGCCCAGCGCGAAGAGCCCGTTGAGGTATCCGTACTTCAGCACATCGTCTATATCCTGCTGCGTGAAGACCGGACACGATGCCATCAGGTCCAGGAAGAGTATGCCTATGCACCCATCGACGTTCAGGATCAGATTGCCCTTCTTGGCCGTTGTGATCGCCTCGACCTGGAGCGCGTAGTTGAGGAGATCCGTCCTGGCGAAGTGCCGCTTTGCGTAATCGATCAGCAGCTGCACCCTCTTATCAGGGTTCTTGACGCTCTTGATCCTGTGACCGATGCCCGGGATGTTCACGCCCTTTCTCTTCATCTCATTCACGAACTGCTCGGGGGTGAGACCGGAGTCGTATGCCCTCTTGAACTCCCTCGCCGCATCATCTATCGCCCCTCCGAACCTCGGGCCGATCGTGAGCAGTCCGCTTGCCAGTGAGGAGATGAGATCCTTGCCGGCGCAGGATGCGACGATCGCGTTGTGCGCCGCGGAGACGGATGGCCCGTGATCTGCGACTATCTGGAGAACAAGCTCTATGAAGCGGGCAGCATAATCGGGGAGCACCTTCTTGAACCAGAGCAGGCCGATCACCCCGCCGATCCCCATGTTCCGCTCAAGCACATCGCTCAGAGGTATCCCTGCGTATAGCACCTCCTCGCCGCGGTCATCCGAGATCGTGCATATGAACGTTGTGGGCCTTCTTATCATGCCAGTTGAGAGGGCCTTGCTGTAATCCACAGGTATGCTCGGAACCTGCGGCTCTACCACCTCTCTGACCTTTCCCTCGGCCAGGAGCCTCTCGTACACCTTTCTTATCTCATCTCCATATCCATCGAAGGACTCTGGGACGTGTGCCCCTGCCTCCTTAAGCGCGCGGTTCTTCTCCTGCGCGGTCTCCCTCGCTGTATCCGCCTTCGCACCCGCATGCCCGAACTGGACGCTCGCAGGCAGAAAGGGCGCGCATGTTCCCGTGACCCAGGCAACAAGCGGCTTTGTTATCCTCCCCTCATTCAGAGCATCGACGATCCTGTACTCGTCCTCCCCGCCGAGCTCGCCCAGGCAGGCGATCATCGCTATATCCGGATTCGCCTCATACCTGAGTATGTGATCGAGCATGCTGGAGCCAGGGTACCTGTCGCCGCCTATGGCTATGCCCTCGTAGACGCCATTCGAGTTCCTGGAGATGATGTTGAAAGCCTCGTTGAGCATGCCGCCTGACTTTGAGACGAACCCAACACATCCAGGCCTGTAGAGCCTGCATGCGACGATGTTCTCTATCGTTCCCGCGGTGTTGCCTATCCTGAAGGCGCCAGCAGCCAGGCCACCAACAGTTGCAGGCCCTATTATCACCTTGCCTGCTCTTCTCGCAGTCGCCCCGATTATCCTGGCGTGCCTCTCAGGCACTCCCTCAGCTATGATGGCAACAGTTCTTATTGTCCTCTCCCTTAAAGCCTCCATTGTTGTATCGAACGCGGATCTGTGTGAGGCGAAGTTCACCATCACATCAGCATCTGGATGCTTCTCGGCAGCCTCCGCGATCGTCCTGTACATCGGAAGTAGGATCTCCTTCGTCCCCCAGAACGCCTTGTGTATTCCGGATCTGCTGGGGTTTATTATGGCCGCGATGCTGGGAGTCTCCCTCTGGCATACGTAATCGAAATCGAGCATCCTCTGGATCGCGTTCACCTGGTAACCGTAAACGAAAGCCTTCGTGTTCCTGTCGAAGAGAATGTAATCAGGCCTCGAGCTCATAGCTCACTCCCCCCTCAGTGCCATTGGCACTATCCTGGTCATGTGCGTCTCAGGGCCGTAGACCTCTATTGGTATTCCGAGCTCCCTGCCGAGCTCCCGCATCATCCTCAGCCCCTCCTCGTAGTTCGGCCCACCTCTGCGCACGTATATCCTGACGTTGTTCTCCCTGAGCCTGTCCCTGTACTCCCTCAGGGCCATGACAACGCCCTTGAAGGTGCTCGCGACGTCCGTGAAGTTCGCTATCGCGCCGCCGATGAGCAGCACCTTCCCCCTCGGATCTTTCTCCCTGGTCATGAGATCGAGTATCGTCTTTGTGTAATGGTAGGTATCCTCAGTGCTCGGATCGCCGCTGTACTCGCCGTAGTTCGCCAGCTCTCCGGCGAAGCCGAGATCGCATATCGTATCGGTGTATATCACGCTGGCTCCGCCGCCTGCGACCATCGTCCACACCCTTCCCTTCGGATTCAGTATCGTGAGCTTCAGCGATGCGCCTGTCTTCGCATCTATCTCCTTTATGAAGAGCTCCTCAGGTGTCAGGCTCCTCCCGAATGGCTCCGGGAATACGAGATCTCCCCACTTCTTCCTGCACCAGAACTCCTCGGCATCGTCCAGCTTCGCGACCATATCGAGCGGTATTATCTTCCCGTCGACGATCGTGAAGGGGTTGATCTCCAGGTAGGCGAAACCGAGGTCTACGTAGAACCTGAAGAGGGCCTCGATGAATCTTGCCACTCTCTCTGCATCCGGAGAGGCCGGGAGTTTGGATTTTATATCAACTGCATCGATGCCATCCAGAATATCAACGTGCATCTGAACGACCCTGTCCCAGTTCTCCTCCACGCAGACGCCTCCCTGTGTGGAGAAGTAGATGGTATCCCCGTCGCGATCCGAGCTTATGGCCACATAGAGCTCATTCTCATGAGGCACATACGGCTCAACCAGGAAGTGATCCAGGACGCCCCTGACACCGCCTATCGTCACCTCTCTCTTCATGTTCTTGCTCAGGTACTCCCTGACATCATCCCAGGAGGCGTTAAGCAGGACAAGCCCGTGGACGCCTCTTTTTCCGAAGAGCTGATCAGGCTTCACCACAAGCCTCTTCTCGAGAATCCAGGGATTCTCGGAGACCGTGCGTTCCAGATCGGTCTCCGGCCCGATCAGGGCAACCTCTCCTCTGTAGTCAAAATCATCGAGGTATTCTGGGAGGAACCTGGCAAGCAGCCTCTTAGCATCAAACTCCCTAATGCCTCTCTGCGCCATCTTACAACCACCTTCTGCGGGCCTAAGCGCTCTGTATTTACAAATCTTCTGGTCTGGCGCCAGGAAAGTGTTACATATCTGCGCAGACCAGCTCTCACCATGGACTGTCCATCATGTGGAGGACGATGCGTAAGACCAGCGGCTCATGTTCTGAATTCCATCGATTATATTTACATGGCGTGTCGGGAATGCAAAAATGAGCCGCATATTGACAAGAAGGCCCCACGGAGATCCCTCGAGATAGGAGGGCTGGAGAGGTGCGAGCACTGCGGGAAAGCACCGCTGGATCTGGTCATGCTCGAGGCGATGGATCTCCTCGTCGAGGAGGGGCTTCGCGACGATCGCGAGCCGCTCCGCAGCGTCGGCTCGCCGATGATAGAGATTGGCTATCCCCTGCCATATCCACCGCGCCTCGGCGATTCTCAGCTCATACTGCTGATGGAGAGGGTGAACAGAAGTGCTGCCTCCAGGCTCATCGAGATACCGGAGGTAAAGGGCGTGATAAGACGCAGCAGACAGATACCTGGCGTTGTTGATAAAAAAGGGCACACATGGGAGCTGCTCTCAGGCTGCGATATGCGCTGTGACATCATCCAGAGCATCTACGGGGATCTTGTGATATACAAAAACCAGTCGAAGATACACATAGAGTTTCCCAGGGAGAGCTACCCTAAGATACGGATTCTGGAGAATCTAAGGATCGCGGGAAGAAGCGTGATCGACGGTCTCTGCGGGCCTGGAACCCTCGGGCTTGTCTGTGTACTTGCCGGCGCGAAAAAGGTCGTGATGAACGACATATGGCTGCCGGCGATCGAGAACGTGCTCATAAACCTGGAGGCCAACAGGGACATCCTGGGCATAGATAGCATAGAGCTCTTCGATCGTGGAGATGAGCAGGTTGGAGGCAGTCCCAGGCTGGTCGGGCGCGCAAGGGGCGCATGCGAGATAGAGGTATACCATGGGGATATACGAAAGCTCTTCTCAGCTGTGAGCCCCCAGGATATATGCATACTGGATCACTTTCCTGGCGCACCGCTGGACGAGATCAGGAGAGCATGCAGCTCCTGCGATGAAATTGTGGTAATATGATGGGACAGCGCGGATTCGAACCGCGGTCCAAGCGTCCCAAACGCTCGAGGATGGACCAGGCTACCCTACTGTCCCGCAGAAGGGCAACGCAGTATGAATCAAACCATGGATATATAGCTAATCCTGAAGTGACTGCAGGGCGATGAGCAGAGGCTCCTGAAGACCAGATGAGGGAGGCTGCCCGGATCTGAACGAATCGCGGGTCATGTACTCAAATCACTGAATGGAAACTCAGGAACCGGCATTCTCAGGCACAAGAGATCACAAACCTGCGGTGTCACATGCTCCTCGGTTCGATGATCTGAGTACACGACCGAATCGCGGAGGTGCCGGATCTCATGACGGAGACCGCCCCGATTCTCAGATAATGCAGGGGCGCGGTCACATTTGACGCATCTTAGATCTCACCTGCACCTTCTTGCCGCGCTCTCGAGGGTCTTTGCCGTGATCATCGCAGCCCGCGCCTCCCTTGCTCTGCCGAGCGCTGCCATGGCGTGGCTCTTGTTGTACCATGCGCCTATGAAGTAAGCATCGATCTCGAGGGCCTTGTCGAAGCAGGCGAGCGCCTCCTGGTATCTCCTCATCGATCCGAGGGCCATGCCCTTGTTGTTCCAGGCAAACGCATGTTTTGGATCGAGCCTGAGCGCCTCGTCGTAGCTCTTCAGAGCGTCCTCATACCTTCCCATGTACGAGAGAGCGATCCCGCGGTTGTTCCAGGCGTCCACGATTGTTGGATCATGCTCTATAGCGCGATCGTATGCCTCCAAGGCTTTCTCATATCTTCCCGAGTTGAAGTAAGAGTTGCCCCTCTCGAGCCATCTCCTGGCATCCGCAGCGCCTGCTTCGCTCACGAGCGTCACTGCGAGAGGCCGGGCAAATGATGGAAATATCATGATTTTACATATCCACAGGATATTACAAAAACCTTACCCGGGCGCGGCTCTCCTGATCGCCTCCTCGACCTTATCCCTTATGATGTACCCTGCCCTGTGCAGCACGGTATCTCCGATCTCAGGATCACGGTCCATGCTCGCAGTGCATGGATATGCATGGTGTGCCTCTGAGATCCTCTCGTGCAGGTGAGGATCATCCTTCTCCACGCCGATCAGCCGCTTGGCCACAAACCACGTCGATCCGCATGGGGCTGATCTGATGACACTGACCGCGGCGATCACATCCTTCCCCTCCCTCCCCTTCCGGAGCACCATCTCCAGCTCAGGCTCGCCGATCATCGCTCTACTGAGAAAAGCTGCTATGTTCGGCTTTGCAGGATCGGGTTTCATGGCACAGAATGGCTTGGAGAACGCGGCCTCCATACCCAGCTCCTCCGCAGCCCTGGTCACCTGCATTCTGAGCCCCAGAGGCATATCCTTCGGGCTCTCTGAGCATCCGATTATTCCTTTGATCCCCGCATCCCTCATTCTTGGGAGCATTCCGAAGAGTATGTCGGGATGTACATTTATGACGATCGCGATATCCGCCTCTGGAACCCGGGGAAGCAGCGGCTCAACGTCGTCTATGAAATCTCCAAGAGTCGATGGATCGGGCATCTCAACCGCCGCCACGATGTCCTCAGCTCCGCTGTACTTTCCGCTCCTGCACTGCGTGCACGCCTCACCGCATGATATGCAGAATCCGGGGTAGTTGAGAAGATTGCCGACGACCCTCTCGCCGAACTCACCGTTGTAGTAGAACACAACCCTCAAGAAAGTCACATCCTCCACGTAATTTGCACAGGTCGCTATGTAACAGTTTCGAGCTGTATACGATGAGAACCCGTGCAGCCGGAGAATGCTTCCATGACAGATTCGCAGAGCTTCGTCGGAGAGGCTCGCCTGGTCCGGCTCTGAACTACTCAGGCTCGAAGCCGTGGTTCCTGAACTGCAGGGCTCTGCTGTTCTCGCTCACGATCCGCACGACGTTCTCCGGGAAGCCCTCTGCGGATCTGGCCTGGATCTCAAGCGTCACCTGCACATCAGATCCATTCAGGAGGTGCACAATCACCTCCTCTGCGATGCGGGCTGCGTCGCGGCCCACGCGCTCCGGGTCCAGATCCACAGCCGCGTAGAAGCGGCGCGGAGGTTTTTTGATGGTTTGGGTCTCTGTGGGCACATCCCCTCTGGTCCTCACAACAGTTCTGCCCGCCTCATACGCAGATGCTCCAATACTTGATGACGCAGATGCTGCGGCGGCCTGGGCATCGCCTGTGATCTGACGGATCGCAGCCTCATTTCTGACGAGAATGCAGCTGCTCTCTGGCGTGATCCTCACCGCCTGGCAGTACCTGAGGCCCTGGTAGCGGCCGTTCTCGTAGCCATCAGCGAGTGCGAAAGTCTCGGTCTCCCAGGAGATAAGCGAGATCCCCTCAGCGACTGCCTCGGCAAGCACCTCAGGAGAGCGAAGGCGGGGGAGGTAGATGTAGCTCGAGAAGTCCTCGACGAGCTGCCTCACGGATACGTGATCACCCCTCCACAGAGGGATCTCGTCGAGGTACCTGCGCAGCACTGCTGGTGCGAGCTTTTCTGTGAGCATCCCCTCATGCTTGAGCTTCCTGATCGCTCTTGTGATTATATCCTCGCTTCCTGTGAGCCGGAACTGCTTCCACTCCACAGGCGCAGATGGGCTGCTCTGCTCCGGTACGAGGAGCCACTGATATGTCTCAGGAACGCGCGCAGCTACAGCTCTCTCTGCATCCTCCATCTGCGCCCTTGCCTGTCTTGTCTGATGCGGATCGAGGTTCAGCTCCTCCCTCTCATCGAGAATGGATCTCCACGCTAGGTATCTTCTGAGAGCATCCTCGAGATCGCTGAGGCGCATGCTGTCAGCTGCGAGAAACACGAGGGTGTTGCGATACATGCGCGGCGCGCTCCCCCGTCTCTCCAGGATCTCTCCCGCAGCCTTCATCGCAGGATTATCCGCGTCCCTGGTGTATGGCAGATCAGGGGGAAGAACAACCAGCCTTGCATCAAGATCATCGGGGATATCCGAGCTAGAGCGCGGCAGCATGTGAACGCGTATCTCACTCCTCCTAACCTCCGACCGGAGCCTCTGCTCTAGCTCCTGAATCACACTGTCACGATCGCGCTTCAGCATCTCGGCCCTGTCCTCGGCAAGCTTTGTTACAGTTGGCTGGGTTGAGTACCAGTAGCGTGATCCATCCTGGTAGAGGTATGTAGCCGTGGCCGCGAGCCGCCTGAGGGCATCACCGAATATCGCGGGAGGCTCGCCAGGCATCACGCAGCCGAGCTTGATCCTGCGATCCTCGATGCCCCGATGCGCTGCTGCTGCCATAGGCGCAGAGCCGAGATAGACCGTGCGGGCGACACGTCTGGTGGCATGCAGCTTGCCGAGGTTCGGGTTCTCGGAGTCGAGCCTTCTTGGAAGAGAGTCCGGGCCGTCGACGTCCTTCTCGATTATGGGCATCCAGTTGTCAGGGAGGTAGCGGGTTAGCTCGAACCTCACCCTGTCATCGTCTATTGGCACAGACGCGGGGAGAATCAGAGGGTTCCTGTCGCCGTCCCTCCAGAGGCAGTGGATCACAGCCGCCATCAGCCTGAGAACACCTCTGGTCCTCTGGAAGTTCGCAAGAGATGACCAGTCGGAGTAGAGCCGATCGAAGAGCTCCGGATGTATCGGGTAGGCAGCCCTGATCCTCCGCTCGTAATCTGCCTCTGCGCATTCTGATGGGAACTCATCCCGCTGGCTGCGGTAGAGATCTGCAAATGCCCTGGCGATGACATCCCTCTGCTTGAACTGGTCTGGATCCGTGAACGGCTGGAAAAGCCTCCGCCTGACGATCTCAAAGCTCTCCTCTGCGGTTGCTGGCCGCCAAGGCGATTCAATCCTGCCGATCACCTTTCTCAGACGTTCAAGGGCCTCACGCCCCCTGATCCCGCCGACCTCTGTGTCGTCAGCACCGGACGCATCCGATGCGGGGAGCGACACGACTAGGAGCGCGCGATCCGCGAGCTTTGCGGACTCTGTCAGGTTCTGAGCGAATGTGAACTGGGTCTCGAAGCTGCCCGCGGGCAGATCACCGAGATCGTGGAGCTGTCTGGCGTATGCGACCCACTCGTCTATCAGGATGAGGCAGGGACCATGCTCTTTTAGGAGCTGTCTCATGACGTCTCCGGGATTAGTCGCGCGCTCGTCATCGCTCCGGACGCGCTCGAACGCCTCGCGGCCTCCGAGCTGCCATGCGATCTCCCCCCACAGGGTGCAGATGCGCGTGCCGTCTGGCTTGACCGATGGATTCCCTGGAGAGATCCGGTTTCCGACGAGCACAACCCGCTTCACCTTCGGCACAGAGCTCACTCCAGCAGCCTTCATGACCTCCTCTATGCCGGGGAGATCTGATGGAGGGGTGCCTGAGAAGAGGTGATAGAGAGCGAGCATCGAGTGTGTCTTGCCACCACCAAAGCTCGTCTGGAGCTGGACCACAGGCTCACCGCCCATGCCGCTCAGGCGCTTCAGGGCGTTGACCAGGAGCCACTTAAGGCTCTCTGTGAGGTAAGTCCGCCTGAAGAACTCGACCGGATCCCTGTACTCATCGTTCCCCTCGCCGAGATAGACCTGCCATAGGTCGGCTGCGAACTCGGCCTGCTGGAACCTGCCCGCTGCGACGTCAGGATGTGGTGTGATGACCTCGCGCCAGGGCTTAAGGCCTCCGGTGGCAGCTGCTTCTATGAGAGAGCCCCCTGCCTTTCGCTTCTCGTTCCTGACCTGCTCATCGAATCTCAGGCGCAGGAGCTCCAGCTTCATGCGCTCCAGATCCTCTGCATGGGGAGCAGATACAGCTCGCAGGAGTCGCGCTGCAGAATCGATAGCCCTGTATGTGTCGTCGCTGGAGAATGTGTGCTGATGCGCCCATCTGTTCCTCCAGTCGCGCAGCTCTGAGACCAGGCTTCTCTCAGAGAATCCGAGGGTGTGCTTGAAGCACTCGTTCCAGGTCTCCCACATCAGCTTGAGAAGACCTGCCGCGTCCCACTGGGAGATGTGTCTGTCGGCGAGCTTCTCCTCCTCAGAGAAGCTCTGGAGGCGCTCCATGGTTATGGCGCCTGACTTGAGGGCCTCCTTGATCTCACGCTCAACGAAAGGCGCAAGCCCCTGGCGCAGAAGCTCAAGCGCCTTGCCGACACGCTCATGGTTTGTGATGGACATCTTACCACATTCCTGTTCATCCGCGAATCCGAGGCGGTTATGTCGATAGTGCAGGACCGTACACGTCGCGGGGCGGAATCTCTGCCATTTTGTCAGCCTTAAAGAAAATAAATTTGTCGGATGTGGGGAAACTGTGCCTGGGAGGGATAAAAATGCTCTTTATGGGAAAGACCCAAAGATCCGGGTATATGTAAAGAGGTAACACATGGGTGACATCGAAGAGGGATTTATTTGGGCCACCCAGGAAACAATTAAATATCATCAAGGAGACTGCTGTAATGGATAGGTAAGTCCTTGGGAAACCATGTCTATCTGGGAATACCCATTTAGACGAGAGGGGCTCGTTCCTGATCGGGAATACCAAGGGTCTATCCGTTCTGCTGTTTTTGCCAGAATATCCTTTCTTTATATTTTGATCCAAACCGCTCCACGTAGAAGCGGTCATTATGAGCATATTTACAACTGGCCGCCCCTGCCACTATATCTGCAGCCCATATACCAGGCTCTATGTGTGAACTCATCTCCTGCAGGCATGGTAATTTTCCCTGATAAACTTTAAGCTCCATCGATTCGAGGTATCGCTCTTTGTTGCTGACGTAATCTTTGAACTCTTCGGTTTGAGCTGGAGAGAGCCGACCGCGGTCATATACAACAGATGGAGGATATCGTGCGTTTACACCACGCATTACATTTATTAACAGCGTTTGAGCAAACACGAAGTTTCCAAGGCGTTCAGAAGTCCAAGAGTTGTATGCCTGCCTTTTATCCAAAACCGCTGCAAACACCATTTTTGCATCTTTCTTTATAATATCAATAGCTTTTTGGCGTACATCGGGAAGGTTACTCACGTATTTATTGACTTCCTCTTCGCTGTAGTCGAGCTGCTGCAACATCTTTGTCGTTGGAAGATAAAATTTCAGCTCTGTTATATCGCGTGGATATTTCTTGCTATCATGCACCTTTTTCAGCAGCCTTTTTAAATCCTTTCGTAACTGTGATGGATTGGTGCAGTGGACGAAGCCTACTGTGTAGTAAGGGTGCTCCCCTATGGAGGCTTCAGATAAACCAAGGTCTCCAGATTCATCTGCAAAAATGACCTCCCCGTCCACCGCATGGTATCTCCTGTGCCTCCATGACATCTCTTCTCATCCCAGCGTCCTCTGTGCGGGTTTGACGAGCCTGATCAGCTCAGGCCAGCTCTGGACGAGGGCGTTGTAGCGGATAGCATCCTGCGAGCGCCTCCTGCGGTCGCAGATCATGTAGAGCCTGTAGGCGAGGTCGCGCGCGGAGTCCGCGTTCGGGCCGAGCTTCGAGAGGAGATCAGAGGCTGCGGTCTCGCCACCGGATTCGAGCAGCCTGATCAGGTGATGGGTCATCTCCCAGACTGTGAGGCGCTTGTCCACTGTAGGATCATAATCAGATGGCAGCTCCTCTGGCTTCAGCAGCCTGACCCTGCCGCGCTTCGACTCGATTATTCCGGCATCCACCATGCCGTCGACGCTGGTGTTCTTCGCCTTCGAGAGCGTCTCGGCATCCCCGAACGCGCCGGATTCGAAGCCGTGCTGTTCGAACCACGCGAGCGCCCAGCGTGTATCGGCATCGAAATCACCCTCCTGCTCCGCCAGGACCTCGTCGAGAGTTGCGTTGATCAGCCTCAGCGCCTCGCCGACGCTGACCCTCTCCCCTGAGGCCTCCACCACCTCAGAGTACCTGCTGTAAACCGCCATTCCAGGGCCGATGGCAGCCTGCTGCAGATCCACAGGCGCTATGCCTCCCTCCCGCATCACTCTGAGCGCATGGGGGAGCTCCCGTCTCAGCGCCGCGATGAGCTCCCTGCGGGTGGCCACTCCTGCGCCGGCAGGCCTGGGTCTGCATACGAGGACTATGCTCGACGCCAGCACGTTCGCCTCCCTCGCGTTCGTCCTGTTCCCGAGCTCTGTCCTCATAGGCCAGGTTCCGGTGATCATGAACCCTGCATTTATAACGGCCTCCAGGAACGTCTCCCAGCCGGTCCTCGCCCCGTTCCCTGTATTCTCGGACTGCTTGTAAGCGTAGTATACCGTCACCGGAAACTCAGGATGCGCCTGCTCGGCGATCCTCCTCAGGGACTGGGACATCCCCTCCAGGAAGAAGCGCTCAGCCTCCTCCCTGGATCTGTGCCTGTAGGGAACAACGACCATCTCCTCATTTTTGGGGGCTGAGAGCGTTGCGAAGAGCTCAGGGTATATGTCTCTGAGGGTTCTCCTGAGCCAGACGTAGAAGTAATCGGAGAGATCCGCGTATCCGATGTTGTCGTGGTACGGCGGATCTGTGGAGACGATTCTGTTTCTGCTTAACGACTGCGATCTGGCATCGGAGATCAGAGATGAGCCCTCAGGACCCCGCCGCACCGCACGCAGGACCTCCACGACATTGCTGAGCATCGAGCTGAAGGATCCGCTCGATCCGGAGAGGGGATTTGCCTCGGCGTAATCCCACGTCATCGGGATCGCCTGGCGTGTGAAGGTGTTGCGAATGTTGTCTCTGCCTGAATGCCAGCCGCATATCGTCGATGAGTAATCTGCGCACTTGTCCAGAGCGAGTGCGAGGTAGACGCCGATCGCCTCGGCGTAGGCCCTGGCGCCTCTCCCGCCTTTCGCCAGCACATCGCCCTCGGGGATCCCCGCTTCTCTCGCGTCCCGATGCACCCTCTCGATCGTCTCCTTTATGATATCAGAGAATGTCGTGAGCGCCACGAGCTGGCGCGGGGAGAAGAGATCGCCGAAGGTGGTGAGACCGTAGAGAGGCGTTCTGAAGTCCCTTGTATCACTAGAGATGGATACATCCGGCTTCCATGTCGGGATAGCGCTTCTTGCGATCTCCTCATGCTCTTTTATCGCTGGGAGGTAGACTCTACCACCCGGGCCGTCTGCAACTATCGCAATCAGACGTGCGCCCATGCGCCCGTTTATTCCTTCGGACCGTATGTATTCGAGAGATATCGGGATACCCGAGAAAATACATAGAAAGCCTGAGTTTTTCCCGCCTGATTTAGTACCCTGCTTCGCCCATTCCGGCATCTCCTCAGCGCCTGCGTGCACCCTGAACCAGTACTCCCTCCCATCGATCACGGGCTCGAGGTATGCGTGCTTCCTCGTTGAGAGAACGTAGGATGATATGAGCGGCACCTCGATATCTGCGAACGCCGGGTTCGGGCTTCTCACCGTTCTTGCCCAGATCCACGCGATCACGGTGAGCTCTTCTCCCACAAGATCTCTGAGATCATCCCTCTCAGAGGCCATCTCCTCTGTGATCCTTATCTTCGGATAGAGATGACCGATCCTCCGCTCCGCCTCCCTGAGGAGCTCGTTCCCGTAGAAGGGAACATCCTCTGCGAGACCGTGGGTACCATCAGAACCGATCCTGCGGTTCGCTGCCGGGTTCACAGGACCGATTCCAGAAAGCTGCGCTGGGATCTCGATGAGAGCTTTGTTTATGAGAACTGCCACCGGGTTCAGATCACTTGCACATGCCCTGAGCCCGAGGCGCTGAGCCTCAAGCGGTATCGAGCCGCCTCCAGCGAATGGATCGTGGAACCCGGGGAGCCTGCCCGGGTCGTAGAGCTCCTTATCGTTGCTGCCAGCGCATGCCCTCCTCCAGGATTTCCAGATCTCATCCCTCGCACCGGTGAGAATTGTTTCATCGTTCGAGCTCTCCCATCGCACGAGGTTCCTGATTATCGAGAAGAGACGATCACGCTCCCGCTTCTGATCCTCCTCTGTCAGAAAGAGCTCAGGCCAGGCAGATGGATCGTCGACCATCTGGGCGAAGAGCACAGCCCTGGATGCGGCCAGCGGCCTCCTCGCCCACCAGAGATGGAGCGTGCTCGGATGTCCGTGCCGGATGGATTTCTCGCGCGATGCCTCTCTGTTTATGACATCGAGAGGCAGGGCGACCTCGATGAGCTTTTTTCGATAGGATGTCACTTTCCCCTCCAGCGTATAGCTTGCAAAATCCTTATTTCCATCTTTCCCATGCTCTATGGTCGTTGCTTGTAGATTCCTGAAAAGTATTCTTCGTCAAACCCGCAAAGGTGCTGCAACGAAAGAGCTTGCGCGGGACATGAGGGTGTCAAAAAGGAGGGTGTAGATTTGGCAGTCCCATTAGATGTGTTTATTTTGAGCAATGCTGGTATGGAAATCGATACCAATGGACCGGTTAACAAATTTCCGGCGCCCCACAGCGTGGTTGATGGCTAATTGTTTTCGCGCTTATCCACACGTCTTAGGTAGAGTACCTATTCGCGCCAGTCGCGTTTATTCTCATAAATCATTTTATAAATATTATATTTTTATATTTTGGATGGTTGCCTGATACATCACCATTGGAACATTACCTATCTAGTGCAAAGGTTCTCTCCGTAACAGGCCTCTCCTTGACCTCATGAATCAGCATCTCAATTCTATTTCCGATGCCCATGATTCTGAAATTCTCTAGCTTGTCCAGGGCATGTTGAAGATTGGCGCTTCTCTCTGCATAGATGGTGAACAGTGATTCACCTTCATCCACGATATCCCCGAGCTTCTTATGAAGGAGGATTCCGGCGCCGGAGTCCTTCGGACATCCGGCAAACCTTGCCAGATCGGCGACCAATGCATTGTTGATCCATAGCACAATCCCAGACCTATCGGATTGAAGTGTGAACTGATGGCTGCCAAGGGCAATATCTTCAGGATTTATCCGTGGGTCTCCTCCTTGCGCCTCAATTATCTCCCTCATCTTCATCTCGGCCTTTCCGGATCTTAGGGCCTCTGCTGCATGCTCGCGTCCGTTTTCTTTTCCAGCCATCTCCAGGATCATCCCAGCGACAGCGATTGCCTTTTCAACCACGTCCGAAGCACTTCCTCGGTTCATAAGAGCTTCCAATGCCTCCTTTGCCTCTAAAGAGGGACCTATAGCGTAGCCCACCGGCTGCTCGCCATATGTGACAGCACATCGTACCTGCATTCCCATGCGGCTGCCGATCTCCATGAAATCCTTGGCCAATAGATCCGCCTCCCCGATCGTCTTAACCTTAGCGCCCCTCCCGCAAGGGATGTCGACTACCAGGAGGTCCGCACCGACAGACTTTTTCTTGCTCATGATCGAGGGGAGCAGGAGCGGATCGATTGATAGAGGGTACTCTACCTTCACGAATATGTCGTCTGCAGGGGCTAGATGGACAGAGCCTCCCCAGACAATGCAACCGTCTGTTCTCTCCACCACCTCCTGCATCTCTCCCATATCCAGGCTTACGGGCATCAGTACTTCTGCTCGATCTGCAGTCCCGGCTGCAGATGTGATAGCCCTGGAAGAGGTTTTGGGTATCGGGAGCCCGCATGCTGCAATAATCGGGACCACAAGCAGTGTAGTCTTGTCTCCAGGCACACCTCCTATAGAATGCTTATCAACAACCGGTTGTTTGTCCAGCTTCAGCATGTTGCCGGTCTTCACCATGGCACGCGAGAGGTTTGTAGCCTCGTCAAGATCCAGGCCGAAGCAATGCAACGCGGTCACGAAGGCGGCTATCTCCACATCGCTCAGCTTTCCCCCAATCGTATCCTCAACGATATTCAGGATCTCGTCATATACCAGCTTTCGTCCCATCAGCTTGTTCCTGATAAATAATAGAGAGGCAGGGAAGGGCGCAACATTTACTTCGACATCGACACCCTCCTCGAGGCCAAGGGCGGCCCAAACTTTCTTGCATACCCCTATGTGACCCGGCTGAACGAGGTCGGTGGATGTGTGAACTATCGCTGTCTGCTCCACCACATCAGTTCGGATCGTGATCCTTGCCAGGCTCATAGCTCCTAGCTGCTCAGCGTCTTGTTCATGCAGTACTGCAACGGCCTTCCCACCCGCGTCTAAACCCAAAAACACCGTTTTTAGAATCATCTCTAGCACTCCGTCTTCCAGCTTCGTCTCCCAGTTTGATGCGCAGTTATTGGGGGATTATGAATTAAGATCTTAGGACATTTGCAGAGGAGAGCTGAGCCGAGTTAAATTTGATTTGCACTTGGAGGTCCCCATTCTCCTCCAGGTAAGAGTGGATCTCCTTCTGCATGAATACGACTTTAGGGATTCTCTTTAAGCTTCACATGAACCTCAACCGCTTTTCTTCCAAGGATCGTGCTTGTACTGCACCCCAATCAACCTTAATGGCTTCTATCAGGCTCGTTGGAAGAGTCCAATCCCTTGTAGATGCCTCTAACTTCCCCCTGGATTTCGACCACATCTGCGAGGCTTCTAAGCATGCTCGTCACCTCATCTGCGGTCATGTAGAACTCCTGCACAAACCCCTCGTCCACTTGTAGGCTTCCTTCCAATCTGCTTGGTCTTCCACTTATCGTTACCATTAAGATCACTGGGATTGATTTTGGATCGACTTGCTGAAAATATTTTCGGTATCCTTTGCATTCTTCAAGACCGGAATTCTCCGGTGCTTTCTGGTAGAGCTGGTCTCAAAACTATTTACGCAGACTTCCATCAGGATCTAGATTTCACATCGGTTTGGTGCTAAGGGCATTGATTACTCACGTGTAATCTCTGTTCGGTTAAAAACGGTACGCATCGCTATTTTGAGACGAGTACTAGTCAAACGGCTACGGTGCATCCAGCAGCTAGCTGTGCGGTTTTAAATTTAAAATAAGTGTTGATTGTTCGTGTATGACTGGGCTTGCTTTCGTTTGAGCATAAGGTTTTTATTGGGAATCCTCATCTGGTAACCGGGTGTAGATACTGAAGCATATAAGCAAAAGGAGATGCGGGCATAATCTTCCCCGAATAGCTTGAGGGATCTGAAATAAGATGATGTTAGATCTGCTTTTCGCCGTTATTCCTGCTGTCATTTTATTCCTTTACGGCATTGAGAATTTCTCTGAAGAAGTTCGACATGTAGCTGGTGAACGCTTCCGATCCGCTCTGCAAAAAGCGACAAGGACACCTCTTCGTGGCGCGCTTGCGGGCGCGGCAGTTACTGCAATGGTCCAATCCAGCACTGCTACAACAATCATCGCTGTGGGGCTCGTAAACTCCGGAGCGATATCATTCTTGGGTTCCCTGGGGATAATTATAGGTGCGAACATTGGCACAACTCTTACTGCACAGCTAGTTGCCCTCAAGCTGACGGCCTTTGCTCCAATATTTATTATCCTTGGGTTTGTGATAAGCATAATTCGTGGACCTTACAGGGCTTTTGGAAAGCCGATATTTTATTTCGGGCTTGTATTCTATAGCCTTAATTTGATTTCGTCAGTGGTTGCACCTCTGCAGGGAGACCCTGGCGTTCTATCTCTTATAGCCACGACAGACAATACCTTAATGGCAGTCGCCATCGGTTTTATTATAACAAACCTGTTCCAGTCTAGCTCGGTCACTGCAGGGCTGGTTGTTGTCCTGGCACAAAGCGGTCTGATCACCACTATACAGGCCGTACCGTTAATACTGGGAGCCAATATCGGCACATCAATCACAGGGCTTATCGTATCCCTGCGCATGAACACAGCGGCGAAGCGTACTGCAGTTGCTCAGTTTCTCTTTAATTTTCTGGGTGTGCTGCTCTTTCTGCCGTTTATAGATGGCTTTTCGCTGCTGATCGAAGAGCTGGGCGGCTCTGCTGCTCAGCAAGTGGCAAATGCCCATCTTATCTTCAACTCCACATGTTCGGTGATATTTCTGCTGGCAATAAAGCCGTTTTCCAGCCTGATCATGTACCTTCTGCCGCAAAAGGACGGAGAGATAGTCTTCGTCACAAAACATATTACACCGGAACTCCCAGCGGACATCTCAGCCGCGACTATTCTGGTGGAAAAAGAGATTGGGCACATGCTCAAAGTCACTGGAGATATCTTTGAGAGCGCTCTGAAGGTCGCAGATGGCAAGATCGACATGTGTTCAAGAGTTGTGCAGCTGAGAGACTACGTCGAGTTTCTGCATTCACAGATCATATCTGCCATCATGTCACTATTAGATCGTCAGATATCTCTTGAAGGTGCCGCTCGTCTCGCTATACTTGCACGAGTTGCCGACCTCTGCGGCCTGATGGCGCAGCAGATGGTATCAATGGCAAAAGTATTCGAGATGATGAAGGATAAGAAAATTGCACTATCACCAGAATCCTACACTGGCATTCAGGACATGGCGGTCCTTTGCAGGGAGAATATAGAATATCTTTTGGCAACATTCCCGGAAATGCCGGAGGATATTGAGAAACAAATGCGCCTAAATGATGAGCGTCTCCGTCAATTGTTGAACTGGAATTATAAGGGATATCTGATCAGGTTGGCTGCCAAGAGTTCTTACAGCAAGATGTTCTCAGAGATACTCTTCTCCTTCGAGAGAATCGGATCCATCATCAGGGAATTGAGAAAGACATCCACAGTGATGGGGCTGCATGCTTCTGCCCTGGATGTGCCTGATCTCATCAACCCGCCCGATCAGGATGATGCGGCCGCCGGCCACGACGAAAAATGATGGCTTCATTGATCACAGGCCAACGAATCTTGAAACTGTAACTATCAGCAAAGCAACCGGTATGGCATATTTTGTGAGTAGAGAGAGAAGCATAAGCCGCCTCTCTGTGAGATGGACCTGGCGGATTAAGATATCGCTATCCGTGTACCACCGGAAGACGACTGCAACAAGAAATGCAGCTACTGGCAGTCCTATCGTTCCAACAGTCTTATCCATCAGGTCTAAGATCTTTGACCCAAGCATATTTAGATCGACTGAGCTGTAGCTCAGACAAGAAGGCAGACCTATCAGCATAATGGTTACTGTCAGGAAAATGCTTGCCTTTGTCCTGTTCATGTTGGTTTCTCTAATAATGGCAGCCACAATCACCTCCATCATCGATATTGCTGAGGTGATAGCTACGGAGAAGAGAAGAGCGAAGAAAGCCGTCGAAAAAGCTCGACCTTGTGGCATCAATTCAAAGCCTTCGGGCAGAGTGGTAAAGGCAAGCTCAGCGCCTGCAGTGGGTTCTAGACCGAAGGTGAAGACTAGAGAAAAGATATAGGCTCCTGCCAGCATGGCGACAGCAAGGTCAGCGATAGTGATGACCAAAGCGGATTGTGGTATGTCGGTTTCATCATCGAGATATGCCCCATATGTGATTAGAATGCCCATGCCGACTGATAGGGAGAAGAAAGCCTGACCCAGAGCAGCGCTCCAAACGCTTGGATGGGCGAGCATGGAGAAATCAGGGCTAAGGAAAAAGTTCATCCCAGGATGAAAACCTGGAAGAGTGATGGAGAAGAATACCAGAATCAGCAGGATGAGAAATGCAAATGGAATCAAAGTGGATACTATCTTCTCAATGCCCGCTCGAACGCCCAGACAAACAATCACGCCAGTTGCCAGCGCTGAGATCAAAAAGTAAGCTACTGGCTGCAACGAGGAGGTGAACGAAGAAAAGGCTATCTTGAGGTCGAGAAGTGAGAAGACCAGATACGCCATAGTCCAGCCGGTGATCACCAGATAGTAGCTCAGGATTAAGAGAAGTGTCGTACATATCATCCAACCCAATATCTTGAACTTTTCGCCAGCACGGCCAAAGCACGAGACCACATCCGCTCTAAAATGCCTTCCTACAGCCATCTCGAGGATCATCAGAGGAACGGCGAACAGAAGAACTGCCAAAAGGTACGGTATTAGGAAAGCTCCTCCTCCATTCTGCCCCACTACCGATGAAAATCGCCAAACATTGCCTATGCCTACGGCTGATCCTATTGCTGCCAATATAAAACCCGTTCTCGAAGACCACCTCTCCATGTTTGCTCTTTTGATTATTCTCAAGGGCTTTATGTTGTCATCTCTTACTATTTAGAATGTGATGCCGCAGATATTCGATGACGCGACTCTCTGGCCGAGATTCTGGCTTTATGCTTGGCCTCTTGCATTCGTTGCGCAACTTGTTGTTATCGCCCAACTATCTGGGAGGTAGAGCTGACCATCGAGCGGTCTTCTACATGATCCGTTTACGTATCCAAATTTGAAGTGTTTTTGTGCACGGTCCTCACAAACCTGCTGCAGTTCCCAAGACCGCGGTTTAACAGCAAACCCTATTTATTGATGAGCGCAGTTGCTCACATCGCATGTATCAACCCAAAAACGTGACGGAAAGTAACATGAATCTAATATATTTTATTTTAATTCAAGCTGCTGTGTTGGAGAAGTTATGAAAATCCGCAACCAGAAGACGATTCCAGCAATGCGTGAATAATAGATCAGAATCGATATCTTGAGACATTATCTCGAGAGGTTATCCAACACAGCAACTCAAGCAGAAGATAGTGGTAGAAACAATGTCAAGGTACCAATATTATTGAAACGCTGCATGCGACATTAGAGGCGTGCCAAAAGGATGAAAGCGTTTGAGATGCGGGTTGGTTTCGTCCAAACAACCCGACAAGGAAGGTCAACCCTCCATGTCGTGCTTTCATGGTAAACACTCAGTACGCAAACCCAGGTCTTCAGGCCATAGAGGAGGTCACCTTCACGCCGGCTCCTCAGCTCTCGCCAGCAGCTCCTCGAAGTCGTAGTTCACGCTCGTCACCCCGAAGTCAGGCTCCCTCCGGAACGGTCTTCTTATGTAATGCACCCTGTGCTCATCGCCAGCGAGAAACTCAACGATCGCCAGTATGTAATCATCCGGCTTGTTCAGCGACGTCAGGATCTCGTTTCTCGTCACCGTGAGCGTCTTGGCTCCGGAGGCCCGGCCCTTGACCTCGATGAACCTGAGACGCCCGGTTCTGGGATCCCTGCTCTCTATGTCGTATCCGATCCTCTCCGCCTCCCTGTCGATGGGCAGATACCCGAGCCTCCGCTCGAGATCGATCACGATCTTACGGGCGCGAGCCGCGACTTCCTGAGGATCCACGTCCTCTGACCCCGCAACATCTCTACCACTCAATGCATCGATCATCCCCCTTGGCACGACAAGGAACCCGCCAATGACAACGGGATGCATCGGAGATAGCTGCTTCTCCAGGTCGAGCTCCCTCATCCGCCTCTCAAGCCGGGCCTGGAGCTCATCCGCCCTTCTCCTCGCCTCCTGTGAGTTCAGCCGCGCTCCCGCTTTTCCCTCGCGCTCCAGAAGCTTGAGCTTCTCCGCCTGATGGTCCCAGTAGGCGATCTCCTTGGTGAGACGCTCCCTGACCGCGGCGCGAGTCCTCTCCACCATCTCCAGCCTGCGCGCCCTGACCTCGCTCAGGTGCTCAGGAACCATCTCACCAATTGCATGCTCCAGAGCCCTCTGTTCCAGCTCAGGTCCGATCCAGGCACACTCCGGTCTGCTCAGGATCTCAGCAGGCGATGGCTCGCCCGGAGCCAGCGGCCTCAGATCCAGATACGGAGCACTGTTCAGGTGCCTCACACCACCGGAGCGATCTACCTCGACGTAGAGCATGCGCCTGCTCACAGTCCGCCTCTCGCCTGACGGTAGAGTGCTCGCATCCTGAATCGCATGCTCCATGTAGAAGACGACCCGCGGATCCTTTCCATTATCGCGATCATCCACAAGAACAGCGCCTGTGCGAAGGATATCGCGGTGCTTTTCAAGGATCAGATCGATGACCGCATCAAGAAGCGGATGCCCGGGGCAGAGGAACGCAGCTCTCGGCACGCCCTGCGGCGCGATGAGCTCCTTCTCGAAGACGACGCGCTCATACCTCTCCAGTATCTGCCTGTCTCTCGATCTTGCGTGCTGGCGGATGCCCGCCGGCACCCTCCTGATCTCATAGCGCCTGCCCTCCCTCTGGTGCACCGCCCCGCCGAGATGCCGGAAAGCCTCAAGGAAGAACGACTCGATGTAGTGGGGCTGGAGCCTCCTGGCCTCTGCACGCTCCATCTCCTCTCTGATCCTGGCGACCTTCCCCACATCCATCAGATCGCGTGCGAGCGCCCGTTCCTCGATCAGCTCCATCAGGCGCTCACGGTCCACGGCCCCCTCTATCGCCCTCGTTATCCTGTCACGAACCTCGGGCCTGTCACCATACCGTATAGCGTCTATGAGCAGATCCTTCAGACTTCTCCCATCGAACTGGAGCTTCCCGAGAACATCGAAGACCCTTCCCCCCAGAGCCTCGCGTGCCCGGTCGAGCTTCTCGAGCAGCGTACGATACACATCGCCCTCTCGCGTATCCTCAGCAACAAGATTCCAGAGATGGCACACCTCAGTCTGTCCGATTCGATGTATCCTCCCGAACCTCTGCTCAATTCGATTTGGATTCCAGGGCAGATCGTAGTTCACCATCAGGTGCGCTCTCTGTAGATTTATGCCCTCACCGGCTGCATCGGTTGCGACGAGCACCCTTGCCTCTGGATCGTAGAGGAAAACCTCCTGAGCTCTCCGCCTCTCCTCCCGCTTCATACCCCCATGTATCGTAACAACCGCTTCATTCCGCCCGAAAAGGGAGCGTATCCTGTCTGCCAGGTAGCTCAGAGTGTCCCTGTGCTCTGTGAATATGACAAGCTTCTCCCTGGAGATCGAGCTGGATCTGATTGTTGCATCTTTTGATTCAAACACCTCGCTCAGAACCCTCGAAAGCTCAACCCATTTGGAATCCCTGCCGCTCTTGCGCACCCTCCCGGCGAGATCCTCAAGCCGCCTCAGCGTCTCGATCTCAGATCTGAGATCATCGATGGTCTGAGCTGCTGTGGCCTGGCCCACCACCTCCTGCTCTATGAGGTATACCTCAGACTCAGGCGCGTCCTCAAGCTCCTCCAGCTCCTCCGCATCCAGCTCCAGCCCGCCCGCTGCATTCATCCTCCGATTCTTCATCTCATGAAGCTGCTTCTCCAGCCGCTCCCGCCTCCTGCGCAGCGACCGGTATATCGCCTCCGGCGAGGATGCAAGCCTCCGCTGCAGAATCGTCAGCGCAAAACCCACCGTCCCAGCACGTTTGTTGTTTGCGAGGGCATCCGCCCTGTTGAACTCCTCACGAACGTACTCGGTCACCTCCCTGTACAGCTCTGCTTCCTCCATGGATAGTTTGAACGGTACAGTGTAGGCTATGCGCTCCGGAAAAAGCGGCGTCCCGTCGAACCTGAGCAGGCTCTCCTTGTCCACCCTTCGCATAAGATCGGAGACATCAACTCTGTGAACACCACCCCTGAACCTGCCCTCGAACCGATCGCTGTCGAGCAGCGCCATGAACAGCTGGAAGTCCTCCTCCTTGCCATTGTGCGGGGTGGCGGTGAGAAGCAGGAAGTGGCGGGTGATGCCGGAGAGAATCTGCCCGAGCCTGTACCGCTTCGTGTACTTCACCTCGTCTCCGAAGAACGTGGCTGAGAGCTTGTGCGCCTCATCACATACTATGAGATCGTAGCGGCACTCATCAACGCGGAGCTTGTCGTGGAGCGTCTCATCCCTGGCGAGCTTGTCGAGCCTCGCGATTGCCAGGTCGTTCTCCAGGAACCAGTTTCCGGTTCTCGCAGCCTCTAGCTTGTCATTTGTGAGTATCTCGAAGTGAAGATGGAATCGCTGGTACAGCTCATCTTGCCACTGCTCGGCCAGGCTTCCAGGGCAGACTATGAGGCATCTGTGGAGATCCTCTCTGAGCATCATTTCCTTTATCAGAAGCCCTGCCATGATCGTCTTCCCCGCGCCCGGATCATCGGCAAGGAGGAAGCGCAGAGGCTGGCGCGGGAGCATGATCTCGTAAACCGCTGAGATCTGGTGGGGCAGGGGCTCGACGAGAGATGTGTGCACTGCTAGCAGCGGATCGAATAGATGTGCCATTCTGATCCTGTACGCCTCGGATACCAGACGGAAGAGCTTGCCATCGCCTCCAAAGCTCCACTGGTGCCTCTCAGCCGGCTCCAGGCGCTGCTCATCATCCCTGTAGAGTATCTCCTCAGCAACACGCCCAGATGGCGTCCTGTAGATCACGCTCAGCGCGTTCGGGCCGTGCCACCGCACGCTCACCACAGTCACAGTGGAGTCAGGCAGCACCCCGCGCAGGGAGATATTCGGGCGGATGTCCTCCAGCCTCAGTCCAAACCACCTCTCGTGGATTTGATCCTGATTCCATGCACCCTGCAGCACGCCTCACCATCTGAGAACACAAGCCTGATATCCTCACCCCTGGAGAGATCTGCTGCACGGCACACGACTCCGGATGGGCCTACAACCATGGTGTAACCCCTTGATAGCAGTGCGAGCGGGCTCGCAGAATCCAGTCTTGCCCTGGAGAGCTCAAGCCTTCTCTCTCTGGAGTCCAAGATCGAGATCTCAGCATCCAGAAGTCTCCTCGAGAGATCTCGAAGCCTGATTTTCCTCCTATCGAGGAGGGCATACATCTGGCGGGCCTCAACGCCCCTTCCGAGGTAATCCAGTCTGGATCTGATTCGCTCCAGCTGCGAATCGATGGCCCATGTCATGCGATCCTCCAGGTTCCGGAGGCGCAGCCTGATCTCCTCCACATCAGGCACTGCCAGCCTCGCGGCAGCTGTCGGCGTCGACGCCCTCGCATCCGCGACCAGATCGGCGATTGTGACGTCAACCTCATGTCCGACCGCTGATATGACAGGAGCATCGCACTCAGCTATCGCCCGCGCTAGGTGCTCGTCGTTGAATGGCGAGAGATCCTCAGCAGAGCCGCCACCCCTGCATAGTATTATGACGTCCGCCCTCCCGCGCAGAGCCCTCAAAGCGAGTATCATGCTCTGCGCAGCTGCATCCCCCTGCACGGTCGCCGGCGAGAGTACGATCCTCGCGGGATATCTCCCAAGAGAGCGAACAACATCTCGAAGCGCAGCCCCATCCAGGGATGTGACGATCCCGATCCTCTCCGGATATTTTGGGAGATGCCTCTTCCTCTCAGGAGCGAAGAGCCCCTCAGCTGCAAGCCTTCTCCGGATGACCTCGAGCTCCATCGCGCTCCTCCCGATGCCGGTGTCGGGAGAGATCAATCGCACCTGGAGCTGGACATCACCCCTCGCCTTGTAGAATCCAACATCACCGAAGACCCTGACGTTCATGCCGTCCCTGAGAGCAAAATCGAGGTCAGCTGCATGGTTCCTGAACATGACGCATGAGATCTGGGCCTCAGAGTCCTTCAGAGTGAAGTACCGGTGGCCTGAGCTGTGGTTCACAACATTCGAGAGCTCGCCACGCGCCCAGACATCATGAAGCCTCACATCCCCGGCTATCCTGTCCTGGATCCTTGTGCAGAGCTCGGAAACAGAATACGTGTATACCATCAGGTGGTAGCAGCTCTCGCGATCTTATATAATTTTTTTGTGATGCATTTGAGTGCGAAAAAAATATAGGCCGCAGCCCCACATGGCCGCATCCTTTGCCGATGCCTCTGGGCCTCTGATGATCCCACCCGAACACTACGTGACCCCTGATACCGTCAGGGCTCATCCTGTGATTCAGCGGATCATTAACCTCGCAGAAAGATGTGGCGTCAACTGCTGATGGTGGAGGTTATCAGAGTTTGCCTCTCCTATGATTCGACCACATGAGCCACCGTCAGAGTCGCTGTGCGCGGCTAACCACTCAGCATTCTCCCGATGCGCTCCAGCGCCTCTCTTATGCGGTCTATCGATGTGGCATACGAGATCCTCACGTAATCCTCTCCAGCGGGCCCGAATGCAGATCCAGGGGTGACCGCGATCTTCGCCTCTCTCAGGAGGCGCTCAGCGAAGGCATCCCCTCCGCCGAGGTGAGAGACATCGGGGAACGTGTAGAAGGCCCCTCCCGGAAGCGCGCATCTTATCCCAAGAGATCTCAAACCCTCCACCAGCAGATCTCTTCTCGCCCTGAACTCCTCTGTCATCCTCTTCACTTCATCCTGCGGCCCCTCGAGAGCTGCGATGCCTGCCCACTGGACGAAGGTGGTCGGATGTGACACAGAATGGGATAGAAGCCTGCTGACCCATTTCAGTATATCCTTCGGGCCTGTGAGGTATCCCAGCCTCCAGCCGGTCATTGCATATGACTTTGAGAAGCCGTTTATGGTAACGGTCCTGTCAGCCATATCAGGGAGCGAGGCTATGCTGATGTGCTCATGCCCGTAGATTATCTTCTCGTAGACCTCATCGGATACGACGTAGATATCGTGGTCGATGGCGATATCCCGGATCTCGTTCATCACATCACGCCCGAAGACGGCGCCGGTCGGGTTGCACGGGGAGTTTACCAGTATCGCCTTTGTCCTGGATGTTATCGCATCAGGAAGATCTATCGGCATGAAATCCTGGTCGACGTCTGCCCACACGGGCCTGCCGCCAGCGAACCTGATGCAGGGCTCGTAGCTCACCCATGATGGGCCGATGAGCACCATCTCATCCCCATCATCGAGGAGCGCCTGGATTGCAGCGAAGACGGCCATCTTCGCGCCAGGGGTGACAACAACATCCTCAGGCACCGCTGGGATCCTGTTCTCCTCGCGGAGCTTCTTCGCGATCGCCCTTCTGAGCTCAGGTATCCCGTTCGTCGGGGTGTACCTAGTCTTACCCTCCGTCACGTACCTGCAGGCTGCATCGCATATGTGTCTGGGGGTATCGAAATCAGGCTCCCCAACACCGAGATCTATGATGTCGAAACCCTCAGAGTTCATGCGCTTGGCCTCCGCAGAGATCCTCATGGTGGCTGATTCCTCTATCGAGGCGAGCCTCTTTGATACCATATCACTCCCCCCTCAGGCGCCTGACCATCTTGACGGCTGCCTCAACCGCGCGCTTGCCATAATCGACGCGCTTGTGGGCATCCGGCCTGGACATCCTCGGTCCGCTGATGCCGAGCGTGACGGGCTTGTCGAACTCCAGCGAGAGATCCATGAGCTTTCTTGCAGCATGCTGTGCGACTATCTCGTCATGCGCGGTCTCGCCCTGGATCACGCATCCGATCGCCACAACAGCATCGATCTCATCGCTCTTCAGGAGCTTTCTTACAGCCAGCGGCATGTCGTAGACCCCGGGAACCATTATCGTCTCCACAACCTCAGCGCCGAGAAATCGCGCATGCTCCCTCCCGAGGAGCTCCATCTGGTATGTTATATCCCTATTGAACTCTGAAACCACGAAACCAAGTCGTACCATAACATCAACATCCGATGAAGATGTAACCATCTAGGTTCATGCATTCTTTAATAAATCCATCGATACCATGCATCAAAACCCATTTATCCTAAGCAAATTGGGAGGACATCCATGAGCATCGTTTACGTCAACGGCAGCTTCGTCCCGAGGGAGCAGGCTGTGGTCTCCGTCTTCGACCACGGTCTTCTTTATGGAGATGGGGTCTTCGAGGGCATTCGCGCATACGGAGGCAGGGTCTTCAGGCTCGAGGCGCATGTCAGGCGCCTCTACGATTCGGCGCAGGCCATAATGCTCGATATACCGATGACGCAGGAGGAGATGTGCGAGGCGATACTCGAGACCCTCCGGAGAAACAACCTGAGAGATGCGTACATCAGGCCCTTGGTCACCAGGGGCGTCGGCGACCTGGGCCTCGATCCGAGAAAGTGCTCAAAGCCCACTGTCATCATAATAGCGGTCAAATGGGACGCGATGTATGGCAACCTCTACGAGGTCGGGCTGAACGCGATCACGGTCACCGTGAGGAGAAACTCGCCTGCCGCGCTCCCGCCGAACATAAAGTCTCTGAACTACCTGAACAACATCCTCGCGAAGATAGAGGCCAATATAAAGGGAGGGGATGAGGCGATATTCCTAGACGCAGAGGGCACGATCTCAGAGGGCAGCGGCGACAACATATTCGTTGTTAGGGATGGCAGGATCTACACACCCCCGACACTGAACAACCTGAAGGGCATAACGAGAGAGGTCGTGCTGGAGCTCGCGAGCCGGAACGGCATACCGGTTCATGAGACCAGGCTCGGGCTCTTCGATCTCTACACCGCAGAGGAGGTCTTCGTTACGGGAACCGCAGCCGAGATAGCGCCTGTCTCCAGGATCGACGGCAGGGTTATAGGAAACGGGAAGCCCGGACCTGTTACAAAGCTCCTGATGAAGCTCTTCAGGGAGTGCACAGAGTCGGAGGGCACGCCGATATACAGAGAGAACGTCGAGGTCGCTGCCCAGGAGTGAGGTTGTTCAGGCGGTCATGCTTTCAGCAATACGAGGTCGCAATGTCAGAGCTCAGGGAGCAGCTTCTCAACCTGATAAAGGAGATGGCGCTCGAGATCGGCACTGTGGTCCTGTCATCGGGCCGCACCAGCGACTACTACGTCGATCTCAGGAGGATGGTTCTCACCCCAAGGGGGGCGTACCTGACAGCGAAGCTCCTCCTGGATCTCGTGAGGCCGGAGGTCAGTGCCATCGGAGGGATGACGCTCGGAGCAGATCCGATCGTCTCCTCCATGATCGTTGTCGGTCATATGGAGGGCAGGGATCTGTGTGGACTGATCGTTAGAAAGGAGCCGAAGAAGCACGGCAAGAGGAGGTTTATAGAGGGGCCTGTGCTGGAGGCGGGCGCAAAGGTCGCGGTCGTGGATGATGTCGTGACGACAGGAAGCTCGCTGCTCAGATCGATCGAGCGGATCGAGGAGGCGGGTTACAGGCCTGTACAGGCCCTCGCAGTCCTGGACAGGATGGAGGGAGGAAAGGAGGCGCTGAGGGATGCTGGATTCGAGCTCGAGTCGCTCTTCACTAGAGACGACCTCGGGCTCGCTCAGCGCGATCACTCCATGTAGATGGTCTGCTCCCTCGCAGGCCCAACGGATATCGCAGCTATATCCACATCCATGAGCTCCTGTATCCTCTCCACATACGCCCTCGCGTTCTGGGGCAGATCGCTGTAATCCAGGGCATCGCTTATGCTCTCAGACCACCCCTCTATCTCCTCATACACAGGGACACATCTCTCCAGGTCGGATGTGCTCTCCGGCGGGTAATCTATTATCTCCCCGTCGAGCTCATATGCGACGCAGATCTTTATCCGCCTGAGGCCGGTGAGCACATCCAGCTTCGTCAGAGCGAGCTCTGTGTATCCGTTCAGATAGACCGCCTTTCTTCCGAGAACTGCATCGAACCAGCCGCAGCGCCTCGGCCTTCCGGTCGTCGTACCGTACTCCCCGCCAGCCTCCCTGAGCCTGGCTCCGGTCTCGTCCCTGAGCTCGGTTGGCAGCGGCCCCTCACCCACGCGCGTGATGTACGCCTTCACAACGCCCACGACGTTGTCGACGCGCACAGGACCGACGCCCAGGTTTGCGCACGCGCTGCCTGCTGTTGTGAAGCTCGATGTGACGAACTTCTGCGTGCCGTGGATCACATCCAGGAACGATCCCTGCGCGCCCTCTGCGAGAACCATCCTGTCCTCATCGAGCGCCCTGTTTATCTCAAGCGAGACATCTGTGAGGTTGTTCTTCAGAGCCCTTCCGATCTCCAGGTACTCGCTCAGCTGCGCCTCGTCTCTCACAACAGACGGATCCCCTCCCATCTCCCTTATCGCAGCTTCCTTGGCCGGCGCTATCTCCTCGAGCTTCCTTCTCAGCTTCTCCGGATCTGTGATGTCAGCCATCTGCACCTCCTCGCGCGCGATCTTGTCGATATACGCATACCCTATGCCGCGCTTGGTGGTGCCGATCTTTGCCGTCCTGGCCTTCTCCCTCAGGGCATCCAGCTCTATGTGGTAGGGCATTATTATGCTCGTCTTCGGGTCTATGCCGAGATCCACCTTCATTCCCTCTCCCCAGAGAGCCTGGAGTTCTCCCCAGAGTATCTTCGGGTTGAGCACCACGCCCGGGCCTATCAGAAGTCTTTTGTTGAAAAGAACGCCGCTGGGCACCAGATGGAGCTTGTATGTCTTGTCCCCTACCTTCACCGTGTGCCCCGCATTGTCCCCGCCCTGAAAGCGCGCAATGATATCATACTTTTCAGCAAGCAGATCCACAATCTTGCCCTTGCCCTCATCACCAAACTGTGCACCTGTGATTATCGTGAACATGCTCCGTGGGTTGGGTGCATTGTAGATAAACCATTTCCCACAAGCTCAGTTCACTCAGCAATCGCATCGTCAATGGTGCCGGTCGCTTTCTGTGCGGTCAATTGGAATATAGAAATGTATAGAGTATTTTCATCTATTTAGTTAATTTGTGACAACTATAAAGCTGCGTGTGGGAAGCACGTGTTGTAGGAGGCTTTGGCGTAGAAGCGGTGAGCTGAATGATGAGATCAAACATCTGCAACAAACTTATGGGCATAGCGGATTACTATGAGGCGGTCTTCACAGGGCCGGCGGCCGTGGAACACAGCAGGTTCAGGAGCAGCGTTCTGGGGATGATCATAGAGATGCTGGACGTTCTGAGGATCAACGAGGATCTCAGGATGGAGCTGATAAGGTCAATAACAGAAGGCTGGAGGATGGAGATGGTCGGAGATGAGGCTGAGGAATCAGAGATGGTTCTGGAGAAGCTCGAGAGCGTGAGATGTGCAGCGATGCGTGATGATACCAGCTACGGCCTGGAGATAGGCGTGCTCATGTCGCTTCCGATCCGGGAGATGGATCTCAGGGAGGATCATGTATCTCACGTCTATGATGTGATGAACAGAATCATGGAAAATCTGAGCAGAAAGACAGGCGAGCACCTGGTCGCATGATGTGCCCTCTGGCGCTCACAGCGCACGATACTCATTCGATCCCTTGACTGGGGCCAGTCTCCAGCATCCGGACATTGATCGTGGGCATCTCATCCGTGGTCGTTCTTGCATCACTGTATGCGACCCTGCAGGACTCATGAGCAGGACTCATGAGTTATTGTGCAGGAGAATGCCGATTCTGAGAGGATGTTCAGCGATTCGGGCCCGCAATCTGATAGGGCTCACCTTCCCCAGAATATGTCCTTCTTCCTCTTGATCTCCAGGAACTTCTCGAAGACCTCAATCTCATCCTGAGACATCTTCTGCTTGAGCTCCTGCTCTATGATCCTGGCATGCTTCTCAGGTATGTTGACGTAGAGGAGATCCCCCTCGTGGATCTGGCGCCCAACAGTCGGACCGTCGATAGATATCGCGACCTCCTGACCGACCGTTGCCATGGGTATGTTCTCGTTCCTCTGCTGGATCCCGCGTATTGTGCCAACCACAGCGCCGTCCTCGCGGATCAGTGGCACGTTATGCGTTATCGTCCCTCCCACAACCTGCACGCCGACTATAGCAGGCTTGGACTGCCTGAAGACGCAGTCGGGCAGTATGCGAACGCAGCCTGGCTTGACTATCGCCTCAAGCCGCTCCTGCTCCATCTGCATCTTCTTCTCCTCCATCCATGTCTCGTAGCTCTCGAGGAGTGTGTAGATCACATCGCTCTGGAATACAGGAACGTCCAGCTTCTGTATCTCCGCGAGCGCATCAGGAAGTATCTCGACATTGAACCCCAGTATGACTGAGAGCAGAGGGTCCTTGAGGGCCGCGGCCCTTATCACGTCCCTGCGCGTTATCGGGCCAACATCAGCCACATGGATGGGTATGTTCTTGGCGCGAAGCTCGCCGACAAGCCCCTCCAGAGAGCCGATGGTGTCCGCCTTCAGTATCACGCCAACCGTGTCCGTATCGATCCTCACAGCCTCGATCTCGGACCTTATCTCCCTGGCTATCGCCTCCGGATCCTCCCCCTCGCCCACGACGCGTATGGTGGATCCTGCAAGCGCGGTCTCGAGCTTCGGGGCTGATACCTTTATGCCGGAAGCAGCGACGACGTGCTTCACCGGAGTGAACCGCTCCTCGCTCCGTATCTCCTTGAGCGGTCTGGGCTTGAGAAGCGCCCTCACCTTTGTTATTATCGGCTCGCGTGGCGTCCCGACCACGATCGTGTCCCCGACACTGATCATGCCGTCGTACAGTATGACGTCCAGCGTCGTCCCGAGGCCCCTCTCCTCCTTCACCTCGAGTATCGTTCCCACACCCGGACGGTTCGACTCTATCTCAAGGTTCTGCTTCAGGAACCTCTGTGCGAGGCCGACCAAGACGAGAAGAAGATCTGGGATTCCCTCTCCGGTTATGGCGCTGACCGGGATTATGCCCACGGTCTTCGTGAAGTCCGCTATCCTGTCGTAGCGGTTGGAGTCGAATCCGTATTTGTAGAGCTCCCCAACGAGCTCGTATATCTTCGTCTCCAGCGTCTCAACCACCCGCTCTGTCTGGCCTGCGAGGCTCTTCGCCATCGGGGCGTTCTCTACAGGCCGCCATCCCGGGATCCTGTCTATCTTGTTTGCAGCGACGACGAAGGGAGTCCTGTACCTCTTCAGGATGTTGATCGACTCGATTGTCTGCGGCTGGAACCCCTCGTTTATGTCAACTATGAGTATTGCCAGATCCGCGAGCGACCCCCCACGGCTTCTGAGCGATGTGAACGCATGATGGCCCGGGGTGTCTATGAATAAAAGCCCAGGAACCATGAGGTTCGCCTTGAACCCGGAACCGCAGAACTGCTGTATTACGCTCAGGGGGATCTCGGTAGCGCCTATATGCTGCGTTATGGCTCCTGCCTCGTACTGTGCGACAGTGGTGCCCCTTATCCTGTCCAGCAGCGTTGTCTTCCCGTGATCGACATGCCCCATAACGCAGACTATGGGGGTTCTCAGCTGTGAGACCTCCTCCTTCGAACGCGTACCCTTTTTAGATCTCTGACGCATGGTGGATCCTCCTAAAAATACCGCAGGCAATGAGACTGCGATTCCAGGCAACACCTCACGGTGCTCAGAAACTCTCCGGTGCAGCTCTTTATCTCTCGATCTCAACAAATATAAATCCTCTGCATCCTTCGGGCACGCCCTGGAGGTCTGACCGCAGGATCCCCTGCCCCTCCAAAGTTCGTGGTCCCGAGGAGCCGATTGAGTCGGCTGGGATCGATATATCAAGACGAGATCTCGACGATGCTAGAGAACTGCAGGGCGCAAACTCCGGCTGTCAGGCCGGAGAGGAGGTCACAACTCATGCCCCGATCTCCCAGCCGAGCCACTCCTTTATTATTATGTAGCTCATCTCCGGCGGTATGGCTCCGACCTCGGTGCATATCACATCTATGTACTGATGGGGCGTCACATCGAAGGCCGGATTTCTCACGCGGAGATGCTTGTACCTCATGTAGTCATCGAGAACCTCCTCAGGTCCCCGCTCCTCGATCTCGACGAGCTCCCCCATGAGCGTCTCCGGGCTGAACTTGTACGTCTCGGCTGCCACCATGAACGGCTTCCTGGCCTCGTGTGCGCAGAGCGCGATCTGCGATGTTCCTATCTTGTTGACAAGCGAGCCGTTGGCAGTTATTACGTCAGCGCCGACAACAACGAGATCCACATCCTCGATAACGCTTCTGACAGCAGAATCCACAATCAGCTCTGTTGGGATCCCAACCTCATCAAGCCTTTTTATGGTCAGATGCCCCTGATACCTGGGCCTGGACTCGGTGGCTATGACCCTTATGCTCTTTCCATCCATGTGAGCGCGCTCGATGACCGCCAGCGCAGCGCTTGAGTTGCAGTGGGTCAGTATCACATCGCCATCCCTGACCCTCCTGCTGCCGATCTTGCCGATCCTCTCCACGGCCCTCAGGGATCTCTCTATGAAGCGATCTGCATTTGCCACGACCTCCCTCCTGGCAGAATCGAGATCCTTCGAGCGGTACCTGACAACCATCCTCACGGCATTTGATAGAGAGACAGCGGTTGGCCTGGTCCTGAGAAGCGTGCCCGCAGCATTCTTCAGCGCCCTGTCGAACTCATCCAGGCTTGATACATCCAGGTTTAGAGCAAAATCCCTCAGCGCAGCAGCTGCTGCACGTGCGATGAGCCCTGCGCCCCGTATCTCCATGCTCCTGATCTTCTCTGCGGTATCCTCTATCATGATGGGATGCAATGCATCCTTTGGAGATCTATGTTGCGATGGTATCGGAGATTCAAGTTGGAGAGCATCACATTCTTCTCAATCACTTGCGGATCTTTTCAGCCAGCCTGGCGACCCTCTCGCCAAGCTTTCTGCATGTCCTCAGGGAGTCATCATCGGGAGAGCCGATGGCTATGGCTCCATAATGCCCTCCGGTCTCCATCGGATCCCCTGCAACAATCATCCCATGTATCATCATCGCCTGAAGGATGGAGAGAATCGTCGTCTGATTTCCTCCCTCGATGCTCGCAGAGGATGTGAAGGCAGCGCCGATCTTGTTCTCCAGCTTCCCCCTCACCTTCGCGCTTCTGTCGAAGAGCTGCTTTACCTCGGCAGCCATCAGACCGTAGTATGTGGGGGATCCGATAACTATTCCATCAGCCGACTTGAGATCATCGAGCTGAACATCCTCGACCCTCTTGAGATCGACATCCGCTCCAGCATTCCTCGCTCCCTCAGCCACAGCTCTGGCCATCTTTTCCGTGTTGCCCGTCCGGGAGTAGTACGCGACCAGTATCCTAGTCATGATATTCCTCCATTTTGATTGTGAGCATTCATCATACTTAACTTTCTCCCATCGTGCATGCATATAAACGTTTGAAAAAGAGGCGACACATTAACAAAATTAGAAATACATTATATTTTTTAATTAACATTGTGTAGTTCGCCAATCTGCAGAAGGAAATCGGATATGCTCCGCCCCAGAACAAATATAGTGAGCATTGTATGAAAATCGGGCGCGCAATGAAAGGGCAATGTGGACCGAGAGAGGACTGCGGAACTTGAGCTAACTGCGGCATCGCATCAGTGAGGATGTATCAAATCTGATTCAGCAATCTGCTGCGACATGTGAATCGTCCAGCTCTTATGGGCTCCAGCGTCCCTTGCGCACTCTCGGCGGCTGGCTCAGACAGTTTATCTGACAGCCTTGCTGTCAATCCACGACCAAATCCTCTCATCTCCAGGCTCCAGCCACATTCCCTCCTCGGGATTCAGAAGCGAGTAATGAACGCTCGAGTTGTACATCAACCCCCTGTAGTAATCTGCATCGCTCCTGATCGACCCGAGGCTCAAAAAGTTCTGCTCCTTTCCCACCACAGCAGACTCTATTGCGATGTGCCCCCTCTCTGTCCTGACCACAACCCACATGTGCTCGCCGAGCGGATGATCCCTAGCCCCCACCATCAGATAAGCATCATAGCCCATCCCTTTCAGAAAGGACCAGCAGACCTGAGATGCGTTGGAGCAATCGAACCTGCCCTCACTGTATCTGGGAATGTAGCTGTGCTCCCCAAGGATCCTCTCAAGATCGCTGCGGTCTGTGCTGTTGTCCATCTCCAGATGAACATACCTCGATGGCTCGCACCTCCTCACGATGTAATCAAGAGGTATACTGAGATTGATCGAGTTTGCCGCTGCAAGCTCCCCAGGGTCGCTGTACACAATTCCCCTGTACCATTCGTCCTCGAAGACCTGCACACCCACGGATCTCTCAGGATTCAGAGGATTGAGCGATATCGCCTGCCATTCGTCACCATCCTTCACAGCGATCCACACGCTGCCCTGCCTCTGCATGATCACAGGGGTGTAGCCAGCCTCCCTAAGGAGATGAAAGACAGCAGCAGGTCTAATGAACATATCCTGAGGAAAAGAAACATCGATGCCATCATACGATCGAAGCCCTCTCTCAGATACAGTGTGATTTGTGTGGATCAGAAACTGTCCTCCGGTAAGATGTGATGGGTCCGCATACCTCCAGCTCGAGAGGAGATCTGAGAGGAGCAGCGACCATGTGTCGTTGCGGCCCTTTCTCTCAGCAAGAGTTCTGGATCTGTTGATCTCAGAGATCGTCTGCAGAATGCTGAGCAGCGTCTCTGTGCTACCGGAGCATGACTCCATCGAGGCGATGTATGTGCGATCGGCCGCAGGAGAGTACCATACAGCGAAGGTCTTCCTTGCACCGTACCCTGCGAAGCTGTAGTTGATGTCAAGACATCTCGCATCGAGGGTTCTGATGCTGCAGCTGAATCTGCTGTGGGAACCAATCTCAAGACCGTTGCCGGTGTAGAGCTGGAGGATGGCATCCAGATAGCTCTCAGGCCCGACGCCGATATCCCTCAGCCAGAGGAGATTGAACGTCACGCATGGCGCCTCAGAGGTCAGCACCCCTGAGCCCTCGTTTCCTTGAACTGTCGCATTCCCGATAACGACGGAGAATCCGGGTGCCTGTAGCGCCAGGGAGGAGTCCATGAGGAGCACGATGAGGAGAAGCATCTTCAAATGCATTTGATGTCCCTACCGCCTCTTTCTGTAGAGCTCCCTCATCACCTCTCTGTGCATCGTCGCCATCATGTCTCCCTGTATGCCCATGAGGAAGAGCTGGAACCCGACTATGATCAGTATCGCGGTCAGGATCGTCAGAGGTATGTGCTCCACCCTCCCGTTGAGCCAGTCCCTCACCACGTACAGGCCGAGCAGAAATCCCACAGACCCGAAGATCGCTCCCATCAGCCCGAAGTAGAAGAGAGGGTTCTGCGTCTTGGCGAGCCTGTAGATCGTGAGCATGATCTTCGATCCATCGCGGAGCGGGCTGAGCTTGGTCCTGGTCCCCCCTGCTCTCGGCAGATACGTTATAGGCACCTCCACGATCCGGAGACCCTTCTTCAGGCTCTCTATCGTTATCTCCGACTCTATCTCGAAGCCTGTCATCGAAAGATCCAGGCTGGAGATGCCCGATCTGGTGAAAGCCCTGTATCCGGAGAGTATGTCCCTGAGCCTAACCCCGTAGATGATCCCGAAGAGCAGGTTGATCAGCCAGTTCCCCACAAGGTTCAGACGCTTCAGAGAACCGCCCCTCAGGTTGGAGAAGCGGTTTCCTATGACGTGATCCGCTCTGCCCCGAATAAGTGGATCAAGCAGCCTGTCGACCTCCGAGGGCAGATACGTTCCGTCGCCATCTATGAGCACGATGTACTCCTTGTCTATGTGCCCGAATGCCTCGAGGAGGGCCTGTCCCTTGCCAGATCCGCTCTGGACGATCACCCTCGCGCCGGCCTCCCTCGCCAGATCCGGGGTGCCATCCGTGCTGTGCCCGTCGATCACCAGGATGTCCTGGAAGCCCATGCTGCGGAATCCCTCTATGACTCCCCTGATGGACCCTGCCTCATTGAGCGTGGGAATCAGCACGCAAACATCGTCTCTCTTCAATTACCGCCCCTCATCGCGCTCAGGATCATGCTCTCATAGATACCTGCGATCTCCTTCACGTCATCCTTCACGCTCTCCACGTATATCCTGATCAGCGGCTCTGTGTTCGATGGTCTTATGAGAACGCTGTGACCCTCGCTCACCACCTTTATGCCATCCGTGGTGTCGGGCCTGAGATCCGCGAGTCTTTCCAGGAGGTTCTTCATCACAGCCCCAACATCAGCGTTCTCCTTAAGCCTGATGCTCTTCTGTATGTACGGGTAATCAGGTATCTCGTCTGCCATATCAGAGAGCCTCTCCTCTGATACGATCTCGGCGAGCGCAAGGCTCATTGCGAAGGGATCGTCGGAGTACTGAAACTCAGGAATGAAGAAGTGACCGCTTCTCTCGACACCGAGAACCGCTCCCGATTCTTTTACGCGGTTGGCGACAAAAACATCACCCACACGCTCTCTTTGCACCCGTATCCCGTCGCGCTCGAGCTCCTGCTCCAGTATCATGGAACAATCGAAGCCTGCGATGACCAGATCGCCAGGGCCGTAGCGCCTTCTGGCAATTATTATCGCTATCTTTTCAGGTGGCAGAACCCTTCCTTTATCATCGATCACCATCCCGCGGTCTGCATCCGGATCAAAGCCGACCCCGAAGTCCGCGCCTGTCCTGATAACCTTCTCCGCCGCTTCTCGCAGGGTTTCGGATGTCGGAGCGGGCCCTCTTCCCGGAAACATTCCGTCCATGGTCGCATTCAAAAGCTCCACATCGATTCCGGCTCTGGTGTACACAGGCGCTATGCCGCACGCTGATCCGTTTCCAGTATCGAGCACGACTTTGAGATCTCTGGTTATATCGACCTTATCTGCAGCATAATCCCCGTACTCCAGAATCGCCCTGCCAGCGTCCTCAAAAGTGACGCTTCCCCTTCCAGACCTGAACTCGCCTTTTGTGTAAATATCCACAATTCCAGCATCTCTGTAAAGCATGCCATAGCCATCACCGGTTCTGAAGCGTATGCCGTTGTACTCAGGTGGGTTGTGGGAGGCGGATACGTATGCTGCGGCTCTTCTGCCTCTCCTCATGGTGATGAATCCCAGAATCGGTATCGGTATCACGCCGTAACTGTGAACATCCACGCCTGCACCGAGGACGCCCTCCAGAAACGCCCTCTCCAGCGAGGGGCCGCTCGTCCTGGTGTCCCGGCCCAGGGATATCGCCCCGCCTGATAGGTAGGTGCCGAAAGCGGCACCGACGCGCATCGCGACGTCCTCTGTCAGCTCATCTCCGTAGATGCCCCTGACATCATATGCTCTGAAGATCACAGAACGCTGTGATCACCGAGATTAAAAATAGTTTTCGAGAGACGCATCAGGGAGAGACCTCCTGAGATCCAAAGCACATCCCTGTGATTCAGCGGATCGGTACCATGCAGAATGGGGCGAGGCGGATGTCGCTGGTCGTGGATCTCTCCCATCCGACGATTCGACCAAATGAGCCAGTTCCAAAATCGCAGAAGAGTACCCGACCTGTAAGTGATGTTAATGGTAGCCCGGCCAGGATTCGAACCTAGGTAAGGAGGTCCAGAGCCTCCCGTGATTGACCGCTACACCACCGGGCTGCATGTCTCTTCTCGTTGCAGAGGTCTCATATTAATCTATCGATCGAGCCGCAGAGGCATCAAAGCAGGTACTCCGCGATCCTCTCTGTCAGGGGCTGATCACAGTAGAAGCACCTCAGCACGACCGGGTTCTTCTCCTTGACCAGCATCTTCGGCTTTATCGGCTCGTTTGTATTCGATATGCAGCTCGGGTTCTGGCAGCGCACGACACCCACTATCACATCAGGGAGATCCACAGAGTATTTCTCCACGACAGCATAATCTCTGACTATGTTTATCGTCGCGCCCGGGGCTATGAGGGCTATCTTGTTGACCTCATCCTCCCGCAGCTCCCTGTCCTCGACCTTCACGATATCCTTCTTGCCCAGCTTTCTGCTGCCTACATTCATTATCACGCTGACCGTCGCATCCGTTGTTCCGGAGATGCCGAGGATCTTGAGGACATTCAGCGCCTGGCCTGCCTGTATGTGGTCTATGACGGTCCCCGATCTTATGGGACGAACCTTGAGCTCTCTCTCCGCCATCTTTCAATCCTCCAGGATCATCTTGAGCAGGGCCATTCTCACAGGCACGCCGTAAAATGACTGCCTGAAGTAAACTGCGTGCCTGGTCTCGTCTATCGAGGGGGATATCTCGTCAACTCTGGGAAGAGGATGCATTATCCTGAGCTCTGGCTTTGCTCCCTCCAGGTCCCTTGTGGTTATGCTGTAGCTCCTCGCCACCCTGTTGTACTCGACCGGATCCGGAAAGCGCTCCCTCTGGATTCTTGTGATGTAGAGCACATCGATCTCATCTATGATCTCCCTCAAATCGGAGACCTCTCTCACCCTCGTGCCCATCCTTGAGAGATCCCCGATTATCTGTTCGGGCATTCTCAGGGTCGGCGGTGAGACCAGGTATATGTCAGCTCCGTAGAGGGAGAGAGCGTATGCGAGGGAGTGAACAGTCCTGCCGTACTTCAGATCCCCGACAAGCGCGATTGAGAGATCCTCGAGATGGCTCTCCTTTTTTATTGTGTATAAATCGAGAAGCGTCTGTGTTGGATGGTGGCCTGCGCCATCGCCGGCATTCAGAACAGGAACCGGCGAGAACTCGGCGGCGAGCCGTGCCGATCCCTCCTTCGGATGTCTTATGACTATAGCATCCGCATATCCACCGACGACCCTGATAGTATCTGCGAGCGATTCGCCCTTGGCTATGGAGCTCGCCTCGGCCGAGCCCAGATTTATGGTATTGCCGCCGAGCCGCTTCATCGCCGTCTCGAATGACATTCTGGTGCGTGTGGACGGCTCAAAGAACATCAGCGCGAGGATCTTCCCCTCGAGAATATCGGATCCCTTCCCGCGCGCGTAGGGCTCGAGCGACTCCGCTGTCTCCAGGATCTCGTCGATCTCCTCCCTGGAGAAGTCCTTCATGGAGAGCACATGCCTCCTCTTGAGCATGCTCGCATCTTCTCCTGGGAGGGATATAATGCTTCTCTCAGCCGGCGGAGATTCAGCATCGAATGAATCTGTACGAACTTGCTCATCCACCATCAGATGATGCCCCCCAAAGGATATCGGGCTGCGAGCTCGAATAACTGATGTTTTGTGAATCAGCAGCCACTGGCTGAGACCACATGAATCCAGGGTCACATGTGTCTGAACTCGATGCGAATACATAACCAATATTCATGGAACGCAATCTTAGATAGCAGCTGGCCTTCTGGGGCCGGGAGGCAAACTTTTAAGAATCAAGCTACCATATCTCCGTGGGGGATTGGAGCTCGGCGGGGTCGGAAAATCGGGAACGCGTACCACATTAAGGAGATGGTTTCGGAATATGAGCGAATCTGTGCGGCTGAAGGTTGCAGAGGCAGATCAGAGAGATGTGGGAAAGGGCATAGCCAGGGTCAGCGATGATTACATGAAGAGGATGGGCGTGCGCCCGCTTGATGTCATCGAGATCACAGGTGACAGGAGAACCGCTGCGCTGGTGGTGAGCGCTTACAGCGCAGACCAGGGGCTGGACATCATACGCATGGACGGCCTGATCAGATCGAACGCCGGATCGAGCATAGGTCAGTATGTTGAGGTGAAGAAGGCGGAGTGGTCGGAGGCAAAGCACGTGACACTCGCCCCTGTGACCAAGGGCATGCAGATCTTCGCTCCGAGCGAGGTGCTGACAAAGGTCTTCCAGGGCAGGCCGGTGTGTAAAGGCGACATAATCTCGACCACGAGTGTCCGAAGGCCGCCATCAGATACATTCGGCAGAGAGACGATGTTCGAGGAGATATTCCGGGGTTTCCTGGGAGCGCAGGCGTTCGGCCTGGGAGAGATCAAGCTCAGGGTCGTCTCCACGAATCCCTCAGGGCTCGTCAAGATAACTGATGCTACAGAGATCGAGCTTCTCCCGCAGGCTGTTGAGGTCTCAGAGCGCCCGGTGCCATCTGTCTGCTACGAGGATGTCGGGGGGCTGAAGAATGCCATAACCAAGGTCCGGGAGATGATCGAGCTCCCGCTGAAGCATCCGGAGCTCTTCGACAGGCTGGGCATAGATCCGCCGAAGGGGATACTACTCTACGGGCCTCCCGGCACGGGAAAGACCATGCTGGCGAAGGCGGTTGCAAACGAGAGCGATGCTTACTTCATATCTGTCAACGGGCCGGAGATAATGTCCAAGTACTACGGCGAGTCTGAGAAGGCGCTGAGAGACATATTCGAGGAGGCTGAGAAGAACGCTCCGGCGATAATATTCCTGGACGAGCTCGACTCGATAGCGCCGAAGCGCGGGGAGGTCACAGGAGAGGTGGAGAGGCGTGTGGTGGCACAGCTCCTCTCGCTCATGGACGGCCTGAAGGAGAGGAAGAACGTTCTCGTCATAGGCTCCACAAACAGACCCGAGGCTCTGGATATCGCCCTCAGAAGGCCCGGAAGGTTCGACAGGGAGATAGAGCTCGGGGTACCGGATTTTGAGGGCAGAAAGGAGATATTCCAGATACACACAAGGGGAATGCCTCTAGCAGATGATGTCAACATAGAGGAGTTCGCGGAGCTGACCTACGGATTCGTGGGCGCGGATATAGCTGCCGTGTGCAGAGAGGCGGCCATGAACGCCCTCCGCAGGATACTGCCGGAGATTGATCTGGATGAGCCGACGATACCCAAGGAGATCCTAGACAGGCTCGTCGTCCAGAGGATCGACTTCGAGGCAGCTCTCAGGGAGATACAGCCCTCCGCGCTGAGAGAGATCATGGTCGAGGTCCCGAAGGTCACCTGGGATGATATAGGCGGTCTGGAGGATGTGAAGCAGCTCCTCATAGAGGCTGTTGAGTGGCCGCTGCGCTACGCGAGCAACTTCAAGCGGCTGGGCATCAATGCGCCAAAGGGAATACTCCTGTACGGGCCGCCAGGCACCGGAAAGACTATGCTCGCGAAGGCGGTTGCAAACGAGAGCGATGCCAACTTCATAACAGCGAAGGGGAGCGCACTGCTCTCGAAATGGTACGGCGAGAGCGAGAAGCGGGTCGCGGAGATTTTCAGAAAGGCCAGACAGGTCGCTCCAGCCGTGATATTTCTGGATGAGCTCGACGCGCTCGTTCCGGTTCGCGGCGGTGCGGTTGGCGAGCCCCATGTCACTGAGAGGATCGTTAACCAGCTGCTCTCAGAGATGGACGGCCTGGAGGAGCTGCATGGTGTTGTGGTCATCGGGGCAACGAACCGCCCGGACATCGTGGATCCTGCACTGCTCCGGCCAGGACGCTTCGACGAGCTGATACTCGTGCCCGTGCCCGACAAACCCTCCAGAAGGAAGATCTTCGAGGTCCATACGAAGAACATGCCCCTGGCCCCAGATGTCGATATAGATGCGCTTGTTGAGATGACAGAGCATTACACCGGAGCTGATATAGCGGCGATATGCAGAAAGGCAGGCCGCCTGGCGCTCAGAGAGAGCATGAGCTCGGAGCACGTCCAGCAGAGGCACTTCATCGCCGCAATTCGCGAGATCGGCCCATCTGTGACCCCGGACACCATGAAGTACTACCTGCGGCTCGCTGAGTCGCTGAGGAAGAAGGCATCCAGAGAGATAGAGCGCGGAGATATGTATGTGTGATCATCTCAGGTGTCGATGCGAATTATCCATGTGAATAAATTGTTAATATGTCATCTTTTTTATTACATAAAACTTAAATAGTATTACTAATATCCGTGTTATTGGGCGGCCGGTCTTACCAGCCGCGGGCTGAAGCTGTCCCTCCATCTTCTTTCTCAGCCCGCACCTCCTTGCTGAAATGCCTTCGCCATGAGGTCGACCGCCGGAGAGGCGAGCTCCACAAACAGCAGCATCCGACCCGCCTCTTTCTGCATGGTTACCGGTCAGTCTGATCACAGAGAGGTGCCATGCCTGATTTCCTGCTGCGAATGTCAGAGACCAGCTGCGGTTGCAGATGCTCCGGCCCCATCAGAAGATTTTATCTCATATCAGATCAACAAATACGCACATGTACCACGATCCTGTGCAGGTTATCTTGGAGAGGGAGCCACGCTGCAGGAACCCGCTTCTGATAGAGGGATTTCCGGGGATCGGACTGGTCGGAAACATCGCGAGCCAGTACATGATCCACGAGCTCAAAATGAGCTATCTAGGAGCCATGACCTCAAGATACTTCCCGCCTCTTGCGGTGCTTCTCGGAGGCGTAGTAAACATGCCTGTCCGGATTTACGAGCGGGATGATCTGGATCTGATACTGCTCACGTCGGACATACCGATACATCCCCTCGCCTCATATGATATGAGCAGGGAGATCGTGAGATGGGCGGCCTCCATAAAGACAAGGGAGATCGTGTGCCTCGCCGGGATAACGCTGATGACGGATCAGAGGCGCGTCTTCGGCGCGGTGTCTCATGCCGAGCTGCTCGAGAAGCTGAGAGGAGTGACAGAGATATTCGAGCTCGGGACGATAGCAGGCATCTCAGGGTCCATAATGAACGAGTGCAGGCTGAAGGGGATACCCGCGGTCTGCCTGCTCGGGGAGACGATGAGCGACGAGCCAGACCCTAGATCCGCGGCGGCGACCATAGATGCTCTCAACAAGATATACGGGCTTAACGTCAGCACTGCAAAGCTTCTCGAAAGAGCCGCGGAGATAGAGATGCAGATGCAGCAGCTCGCAGCACAGGTTAAGACCAGCGCAGAAGAGGCCACGGCAAAGGAGTTCCCGATGTACGGGTGATGCTGATGATCTGTGTAGCGCTAACCGGAATCTCCAGGAACGTGATAAAGGACCTGGTTAATAATCGCGTGCGAACAGTAGAGATAAGATCTCCGCTGAACTTCTTCTCCCTGAGAGGCGTCAACCCGGGAGACAGGATCTTCGTGACAGAGGCCAGCCTTAAGGATATCGTAAACGGAACGCCCGGGGTGATTGCAAGGGTCAACGAGATACAGATTATGACACACAGGATGATCCAGTCGAACGACTTCTTCTACGAGGAGACCGAGTCGCAGGCCGCGAGAGCCCAGCTCCAGTTCCTCGGCATAGGCAGGGTCAGGAGGATAAACACCATAGAGCCCTACGAGCCGTTCGTCATAGAGGTCGACGAGATGCCGAGATACATAGCGAGATGACGCTAGTCCATTGAGCAGAAAGGCGCCGTTGTCAGGAGATCTGGTAGCATCGAGAAAAATCGAGATGCCTCGAGGGCAATTTGCCTGTATCGGCGCAGAGCTCCTCCAGAACATCAGCTCTGGCCTGAGGACCGGAGCTTCAGATGCACCTGAGAGGTCGCTTCATGAGGGTGCTTCTTCTTACGGGCAGGCTGGCAGAGCATGATGTGAGGAGCGCGGCAGATTCCGCCAGGGTTCCTGCTGATGTCCTCGTCCTGGATCTGGATATAGCTGCGTTCATAACCCCGGAGCATGTAAGGAGAGCTGCCCCCAGTGGCTACGATCTCATCATGATCCCCGGGCTCATAACATCGGATTTCAGCGATGTGGAGCGGGAGCTCGGCACGAAGATCAGGCTCGGTCCTAAGAACGCTGCAGATATAACCTATGTTCTGGATCACCTGGAAGAGATCGAGCTCTCGAGCAGAACGCCAGCGTGTGTGCTCATAGCTGAACGGCTCGCCCGAAATGAGGAGGAGATTCTCAGGAGGGTCGAGCAGAGCGCGCGCCCGCCCATCGTTCTTCGCGGCGTCGGGGTGGGCGGCGGGAGCAGGATGAAGGTCCTCGCAGAGATCGTGGATGCTACCCGACTTGATGATGGATCTCTGGAGGACAGGATCAGATACTATGGGTCCCAGGGCGCCGACATGATCGATCTCGGACTGCCCCTCGATGCCACTCCAGATGATGTCAGGAGGGTGGTTAGAATCGCGAGGGGGGTTTCTGAGATGCCGGTGAGCATAGACACGCTCCGGCCGGATCTGATACTGGCAGGGGTTGATGCTGGAGCTGATCTGGTTCTGAGCATTGATGGAAGAAACATGCACGCTGTGGCCGATGCACTTCTGGATGGAGATGTGCCGGCTGTCGTGATACCCGGACCGGAGACCACGCTGGAGAGAAACATCAGCGATGCGCTCGAGCTCGGGCTCTCTGTGATCGCAGATCCTGTGCTCTCACCCCCGCTCGGAGGCCTCGCAGATTCGATAGCGAAGTACATCGATTTCAGAAGGACCCACCCGGACATACCCCTCTTCCTCGGTGTGGGGAATGTGACAGAGCTCATAGATGCTGACAGCCATGGAGTCAATGCGATACTCGCCGCCATCGGAGAGGAGATCGGCGCATCCATTCTCTTCACCCCTGAGTACAGCCGGAAGGCGCTGGGGAGCGTCAGGGAGCTCAGAAGGGCTGCGGAGATGATGGCGCTTGCTCGCGAGAGACGGAGCCCTCCGAAGGATCTTGGGAGAGATCTCCTCATCCTTAAGGAGAAGCGGCCTCGGCCAGGGGTTGTGCCTCCAGCCCATCTGGAGGTGAGGCAGGCGGAGCAGAGCAGGGGATTCGTCGCAGATCCAGCTGGGTCCTTCAGGATAGGGCTGTGCGGGGATGAGATAGCGGCTGTGCATGACCGCATGGTGATAAAGGGCAGGACTGCCAGGGAGATACTGGACACGGCGATAGATCTCAACCTGGTGAGCAGACTGGATCATGCTGCATACCTCGGCAGGGAGCTCGAGAAGGCCGAGATCGCGCTGAGGCTTGGAAAAAGCTACACGCAGGATGAGGAGTTGTTTTAGACCGGATCGATCTGCCCGGGTTTTGCCTCTGAAACAGTCGATTTGCGAGTTTGTTTATGGAAAATGTGGATAGGAAAATCTACCTAAGCAAACGAAAAACAGATCAGATCCAGTAGTATGAAAATTATCCATGTGCTCCCGGTCTTCTCTCCACAGCGCTGACGATCGCCATTGCGAGAGCAGATGCGCCTATTCCGGCCAGGGGGTAAGCTCCTCCGAGCGCCAGTGATGTGATCCCACCACACAGCATGCCCGCAGTTGCAGAGCCTGGGGTCAGCCCGAGCCTCTCCCTGTGGAAGCCTGCAAGCACCGGAACCAGAAAGCCGCCTGAGAATACTGTGTAGGCGAGCATCAGCATTGAGATGATCCCGGGCCTGCTCATCGCCAGCAAGAGTGAGCATGTGCCTATGAGTATCACCGCCACACTTCGTGCTCTTATGCCGGAGCCCATGCCGAGGTCGAGGGTGAGTACGGAGGTTGCGGTCAGGAGAGATGTGTCTGCGGATGACATAACAGCCGCCAGGAACGCGGCCGCGACCATCCCAGCGGCCCATGGAGGAATGACATCGGTCATGAGCAGTGGCAGAGCATCCTCCGGTCTGATCCCGGGAAGCATATGCCGCGCGAATACCCCGATCGATGCTATGGCGAATGCAACCGGTACAATGATCATCGCTGAGAGCATCGCGGAGACCCTGGCGGACTCAGGGCTCCTGGCAGAAAGAATTCTTGAGTATATGTCTGGCCCGATCAGGTACATCGATCCGACCACCACAACCATCGAGACTACATCCTGCGGGCTCATCATTTCAGATGTCGGAAACTCCAGGCCGTTCAGAGCTTCGGGCGCAGATCTCAGGCAGATCAGGATGAGGAGGATCAATCCTGCGAGTATCACGCAGAGCTGCATCTGATCTGTCCTCACCACCGCGCGCTGTCCACCGTGCGCGGTGTACGCCACCAGCACGATCGCGGTGGCCGACATCCATGCCCAGTCGTGTCCGAAGAGCGCGCCCAGTATCCTTCCGGCAGCGACGATCTGGGCAGCAATCACCCCCAGCCATGCGATCAGGATCAGGGCGGAAGCTGTTTTTCTGGAGGACGAGCCATAAAAATTTCCTATCAGGTCGGGCAGCGTGCGCGCTCCGGTACCCCTCACCGTATTGGCAATCCTTGAGAGAACAAGAAGCCCGAGGGTGCCGGAGAGCAGCCACCATGCCCCGGGGAGGCCCATGGAGTACCCCAGGCCGACAAGGCCGATCGTGGATGATGCTCCCAGAATGGTGGCAACGAGCGATCCTGTGAGGTGAAGTGTGCTCAGATCCCTGCCCGCCAGAAAGAAGTCGTTCCAGGATCGACCGCTTCTGACAATGTACCCCAGTGACGCAGCAGCCAGGAGATACAGAACCAGAGGGATCAGAACCATGTAGCTCTCGCGCATGCATGGGGGTGTATTGTAAACGTTTATCTCAGTTTCGGTTTACAATAAACGGACGAACCAAAACAGGATATGTCATCGAGAGATCAAATCCGCTGGGTGGAGCGGGAGGCAATCCCAGATCATGAGGATGCTGACGCGTTCTCAGTACGTAACTAAAAAGAGATGCCGTGCATCAGACCGCAAAGATCTGCATGCAAAGCTAGGCATCTATGATAAACTTCGCCGAATACGCTCTCAGAGGCTTATCTGACTTGCGCTGAACCCTTTTTTAATTAGCAGGTCTTTGATCCTGCCGATGTGATTGCCCTGGAGCTCGATGACGCCGTCCTTCACAGTCCCACCACATGCAAGCTTCGATTTGAGATAGGTGCAGAGATCCTGCAGATCGATCTCATGTGGATCTATGCCCTGGATGGCTGTGACCTCCTTGCCGTATCTTCTTTTGTGGATTTTGACGACGATCCTCTGCTGCTCCTTGGCCACCTCTTCACATATGCAGAGCTCCTTGGGAAGACCGCAGACCGTGCACATCTCTGAGCTCATCTTTTTGCAGGTACCTCCATAAAATCCAATGTATATCCGTAGGATTTGCTATTAAAATCTGGTGGTGTTCCAGAGGGAGATGTTCGGAAGAGGAGCGGGAGCCAGAAATCCGGATTTACTGCCTTTGCGTGTCGGAGACGCTTGATCCATGTTCTGACACGTCAATAGAAAAGCAAATATAGTTTAAATAAAAATTAAGAGATCATGTTTTATTCAGCATCCCGATCACAGACATTTCGCCTCGCGTCATAGTAGCGACGGAGGGCGTGGCTGGATAGATTATCTCCATTTCGTTGTTTGTCTCATTTGCCTCGATCACGCCCCACTCGTAACCGAAAGCATCTGGATCCAGATTGTAGTCCACCATGGCCTTAATTCTCCAGCGCGTTCCGGGCTGTGGAGGTGCATTGATTGGATTGGGCCCGAGCAGCAACAGCCCCGTGTAGCTTTTTTCTGCACTGACTCTTGTGCCGCTCTGCATGCCATGAACCAAGATTCCACCACGCTCTGGCATGGTCTCGGTTCCTGGCCCTGCGAAATCAAAGCCGTATACGTTTCCATCCAGAGCCCACCCCTCAGCTCCCACGTTGAAATCCTGGCTGGTGGCGGCGCCAAGGTTGGCAATGGTTATCTCCAGCGGTATCAGCACTATTTTACCACCATAGAATATCACCGGATCGCTTGTTACCCTTACAGACTTCACCACAAGATCCGGTTTCTGTGCCTGAAATATAACAGAGTCAGACGGCTTTATTACCTCTTTTGCCTGCGTTGTCTTAACATCTGCCCCAAAAGCAGTTGTTAATACAAGAAGCATGCAGAGGCAAATCGACAAAAGCAGCTTTTTATGCATTTTCCCACGCTCTACACCCATAATCATGCAAATTTTTGCATGATTTGGTATATACTCTCAGTCGATAATATATATTATTAACAGTCAATATCGAACTTTACTCAGAGGATTCCTAAAACCCACCCGACCTGCCATTTTGACATAAAATTTCTTTAATAAAAGTATTCAGTAACATGCAAAGACCTTGAAAAGAATGTATATAGGAATTCACTGGCATCAGTACAAAATACGCTGTATACAACTGCGGAGGAAGCAAGACCGGTAACACTGAACCTGATCTACCTTTTTCTATCACATCTCCTGAGGATCTGTCTGATCGAGAATATCGCAATCAGTCCGGTCAGAACTGATGCGGACGGGCTGCTCTTGCTTGGAGTGCTCTCATTCGATACTCTCCGGACGACGGGCTCTGCCTCTATCACGCTCTCCCGAAGATCCACCACGGCTCCGCTGCTGTTCAGGAGCATCACCTTGAGATGGTAGATGCCCGGATCGAGCGTTCTGTTCCACGAGATCTCCACGGTCTCATCATCGCCCTCAAGCAGCACCGGTGTTCTCTTCTCGACAACCTCCACCTCTGTACCGTTGTACAGAACAAACCTGAGGCTTCCACGGAATGGCACTCTCGATGTGCCGAGAACCGTCGCGGATGCGCCCATCTCATCCTCGTATGTCTCGGTGATCCTGGCGTTCTCCAGAGCGACGAACCTGTTCATGAATGCGCGCGTCTGGCCTGTGGTGAGCTCGACCATCTTCGCCCTGCCTGTGTACGTCTCTCCAGCATTCAGCAGCACAGGCCACTTCCACTCCACGAGCGTGGGCACGCCTCTCCCGCCGGCGATCTTCACGGATCTGTCCCGGTAGACGTAAACAGCTTTGTTTCCTGATATGAGCATGTAATAGATATCGACAATCGCAGGATCCGCTGCGTATATGACCATATGTATGCCGGAGGAGTCTGCCAGGAAGTCCCTGACGTCGAATCTGACAGGGACCTCCCCTCCGTGGTAGAAGCTGTAGCATCTCCTCCCCAGGACGGTTCCATTTCTTGTCACACTGGCACATGCCGCATATGCCCCCTCATCCGGATCGCTCAGGTTCCAGCTTATCATCAGAGTGCCGGGAGCATCCAGTGGAAGCACACGGCTGCTCAGGATAACACCGGAGCGCATGAGATCTGCCTGCAGATAGCATCCAGAGGTATCTCCTGATACGGTCACATCACATGAATCGATACTGGAGAAGATATCATCAACCTGCTGCGATATTGCAGGCCCCTGGATGAAGAGCAGAACTGAGAGGAGCGCGAGCAAAGATCTCATATCGCAGATCTCCAGGGAGCACCTCTGTTTTATAGCTGTCGCATCGAGCATCCAACTGATAAAAGATACGCCCTGCTGCTCACAGGAGATCGATTCCAACCCAGATCATCGATAACTTACGGGCATGATCCATCAATATGGCTTAAAATGATTCCACTAACGATCCAAAAAATGCTGTGCAATAAGCTTCTCTGCTGTTCTCTGTGTTAATACTACTGGCAGTGATCTCTGTACCTGCATACCCCCATTTCAGAGCATTTTCCAGGATCCCTCTCGTAGAATATCATGTCCTGGATACAGTCCCTTTCCTCAACAAACCACTGCCTGAGCTCGTCGCTCAGGATGAAGAAGTCCCTCTCGATGTGAGGCGTGGGGTGGCCCTTTGGAAAGCTGAGGTAAATGGTGCAGCCTATGTTTATCGGAACCTCGTAGAGGCTCTCATATACCAGCGCGTATCCGGTCGCGGAGAGCCTGTGGAAGTCCCTCCTCTGGCCGGTCTTCAGGTCGCAGACCATCATCCCTCCCATGTTTATAGCATCCGCGCTCAGATTGCTGCTCAGACCGAGATATCTGCCATCCAGCTTGTGTTCCACAACAAATGGAAGAGCATGGTTTACCAGCGAGTCCTCGCTTATATAGCGGTACTTTCCGAGGTAGGTGTATATCGCAGAGACTATTCTCGAGACCTCGAAGGACCAGAGCTTTCTCAGGTTCTCGATAATCTCCCCGAGAGCATCTGTTACGCCAGAAGATAACATCTGCTTCTCCGCTTCTTCGATCGCCTTTGGCAATCGTTCCATCAGAACCTGAGCGAGAGATGTGCAGACTCCCAGACCCTGTGAGTAGATCAACCTCTTTGCAGCAGGGAAAAGCTCGGCAATGGCCTTGTGGTATATCCGCCCAGCGACCATCTCCTCACTTGGAGGAACATCAACCCTCATCACATGTCTCAGGAAGGCGTCCCTCCTGGTCTCGCAGTACTTATCCGCAACCTCCCAGACCGGCAGGATGATATCGTGGGGTGGTGAGAGCTCTGACCTGTACCAGCTCCAGCCCCTCAGCTCCTCTGCTACACCTCTATCCCGGGCCGCAGGTATGAGCTTTTTCAGAAGATACTTCCGCTCTTCGTCAGAGAAAGAAATACATCTGATTCCCACCTCTACACGCATTCGCAGTAGCGCCTGTACTCGCAGTCTGTGCATCTGGATGGATTTCTGGTGCATGTTGGTTCTGTTTCGCTCTCAACAATACTCCTGATCTCCGCGATCATTTTCATGGTCCTGCGCCGCAGCTCATCTGTGATATCTATCCGGACGTTCAGCCGCTCCCTGCTGTAGTGGATAAATCCCCGGCGCACAGTGGCCAGGAAGCAGTCCTCGACGAGAAGCGCGTATGCGGCCAGCTGATACTTATGGTTCAGATATGCTGCGCCTTTATTCGAGTATCCGAATTTGTAGTCCACGGGTATGAACTCCCTATCGGTCTTCACAAGATAGTCGAGAACGCCACGCAGACCGAGCGACTGGCTCACCAGCTCCACCCTGAAGAGCTTCTCTGCACTGTCCAGCTCCTGGTCGTAGAATACCGCACCCTTCCTCCGTTTCTCTCTGGCTGTGATTGATTCGTGTGCCTCCCTGCCCGAATCCAGCTTTTGATCTGGCGGCTTCGGCACGTGAAGAACGTGATCGAAGTATATTATCTTCGGGCAGTAAAGGTACTGCTTTACATCGCTCACGGTTATCATATGCTGCCATCTAAATAATTCTCACATTCTCCTCCTCGATCTCGTACAGCTCTCCGATGCTCTCCCTCATGCCGAAGCACCTGGAGCACATCGGATACAGCTGTATATTTCCCTCCTCGCCCCTCATCAGCCTCTCGAGGCGGAGTCGCAGCTTATCTCTGGTGTTGTGGTTGAGAAAGCCGTAGAAAGCGCTCTTCTGTATCCGCATGCAGCCGTACTCCATCAGAACCCTGGCAACTCTTGATCTTAGAAGATCATCGCTGATATCGTAAATTATGATCGTGTCCATGATCACCATCTCGGTGTGAATGGTTCGTAGCGCGGTCGCTCCCCTCTCAGGAATGTGGCCACGGAGGACGCCTGTGAGCGTATGATGTTCCTGAGAAGCTGGCCCCTCTCCTGGTACTGTATCCGCTCATCCAGCCGGTTGTAGAATGCGGATGATGCGATCCTCATGCCCTCCTTTGTCATCCTGCAATCCTCCTGGAAATGATCACGAGACATTGTACGGGCGAGGGAGACGACGACGCGATCCACGACCAGCGGCCTGAACTCCTCCATCATATCGTAGACGAGCTTTTCCTGTCCCGAGCGATCCGCGTGCAGGAATCCTGCATACGGATCGAGGCCCGCATAGAGCGCCGCTGCCCACACCTCCTGCTCCAGTACATAGTAGCCGAAGTTCAGGAGAGAGTTTACAGGGTCTCCGGCTGCTGGATACCTCCTGCCCGGGAAGCCCCAGGCGTCGGGGATGAGCTTGGACCAGGTGCGCCAGTAGATCTCGCTGGCGTTGCCCTCCATCCCCATTATCAGGTCACGTGCATCATCGAGCCTGCCCCTAACAGAATCCAGCTGTGGTATGATCGCCTCGATCTGGCTTGAGCTGTCTCGGAACTCCTGCCAAAGATCCATCCTCTCGTTCTTCCACTTCTTCGCAAAGCTTTTCAGAAGAGATGCCTGGTTCTTCAGCTTTCCGCGTATGAATGCCTTGGCGAGCTCAAGACCTCGTTCGTTTTCGTATGCACGGTACTGCTCCCGTCTTGTCCTGACCGTGCCGCCCATGGTCGCGGGTATGAGACGAGCAAGGGGTTTTCCGTAGTAGCTGGCGAAGACGATCTCCACTCCAAGCTCATTGGCCATCTCTATGGCGTCTGATGAAACTGATATCCCTGATCCGAGCACAAGGATCTGATCGACCTTACGTGCAGGTATGAGGATATCAGGCTCGTCCCTGCGGAGCACCCGGAACTGCTCGCCGGTCTTCCCCAGAAACGTGCCACGATCTGAGAGGATTATGCGGGGCATCAATGATAAATTGGTGGTGCTATTATAATTAATTTTCGTTTAATTGAGGGGGTCTCCTCAAGCGGGTAAAAGCAAAGAGCTTGAGCGGATCGCAATGCTCCAAAACCGGTTCATCTAAAAAGATAGCACTACTCACAAGGCTGCCTTCGCCAGAGTTTATATACCCACTTACATCCGAGCACCTGGCGAAAACCCGCCTCAATTCAGACCTGTCTGGCAAAAGATTTATGTAAAATATACGCCTCAGATAGGCTGTTGCAAGGCGAATCCCGAGGAAAAGGGAACTGAAAGTGAGAAGGGGCGCGACGCCGCGGGTTTCCAGGCTACGGTTGCAAGGCGAATCCCGAGGAAAAGGGAACTGAAAGCTGTACCAGGCGATGATCTCCAGCGGGCTGAAGCAGGTAAGTTGCAAGGCGAATCCCGAGGAAAAGGGAACTGAAAGGAACACTCTTTGCCAGTGCAGCCTGCAGAAACACCAGAGTTGCAAGGCGAATCCCGAGGAAAAGGGAACTGAAAGAATCTTCTGCTGCTGTTTTGCTGCCTCGACCGTGTGTTGCAAGGCGAATCCCGAGGAAAAGGGAACTGAAAGGAAAGATCCGATTTCGGGCTCCAGCCCGATGACACAATTCGAGTTGCAAGGCGAATCCCGAGGAAAAGGGAACTGAAAGATTGACAGACCGTTCAGCTTCGGGACGATGTATGCTGTTGCAAGGCGAATCCCGAGGAAAAGGGAACTGAAAGAAACACATCATTTTCACAAATATTACAATGATAGTAATGTTGCAAGGCGAATCCCGAGGAAAAGGGAACTGAAAGCAATTATATTGAGGCAGTTATCGCATATTATATATGTGTTGCAAGGCGAATCCCGAGGAAAAGGGAACTGAAAGCATATGCAGTGAAATTATTAACACAGATGACGCATTTGGTTGCAAGGCGAATCCCGAGGAAAAGGGAACTGAAAGTCCTATCTATCATACAGTGGTATAGGTACTTACATGGCTGTTGCAAGGCGAATCCCGAGGAAAAGGGAACTGAAAGGCTCATACCCTGGGGGCGTCCACATAAGTGGACACCCGTTGCAAGGCGAATCCCGAGGAAAAGGGAACTGAAAGCCAATTTCTGCTCCTAGTTTCAACGAAGTTTCAGCGTGTTGCAAGGCGAATCCCGAGGAAAAGGGAACTGAAAGGAGATCAGAGCCAGGCTGGAGACGCTCAGGAAGCAGAGTTGCAAGGCGAATCCCGAGGAAAAGGGAACTGAAAGGAATTGCTTGATATGCTCGCATACACATATAGTGTTGTGAGGTTGCAAGGCGAATCCCGAGGAAAAGGGAACTGAAAGTCGTTTTCGACCACTACCTCCTTGTGATCTGCGCGAGTTGCAAGGCGAATCCCGAGGAAAAGGGAACTGAAAGTCCTCCAGGACATACGGAGGGATTGCAGCATCCGAGTTGCAAGGCGAATCCCGAGGAAAAGGGAACTGAAAGTCCTCCAGGACATACGGAGGGATTGCAGCATCCGAGTTGCAAGGCGAATCCCGAGGAAAAGGGAACTGAAAGGAAAAGTTTGCACGTAGGTGGTTCTATGATCTCGATCGTTGCAAGGCGAATCCCGAGGAAAAGGGAACTGAAAGACCCGCTGTCTCCCTTTCTGCGGTTGGTGGTTTGATGTTGCAAGGCGAATCCCGAGGAAAAGGGAACTGAAAGGCGGGAACAGACTTGTACGAGAAGCTGGCGTACACACGTTGCAAGGCGAATCCCGAGGAAAAGGGAACTGCAGAGGATCTGTTCTCGAAAGGTATATACAGTTGTATGAGGGAGAACGTTGCAAAAAGATTCCAATGAGGAGGGAGGCTGGCAGGCCTGCAGTGTGACCCGGATGTAAGGGAGGAGCAGCTTGCATGCATCTTGAGATCCGACTTAAAACACTGACGCCACTCTGGACCGGCGGCGTGGACCAGACCTGCGATCGCCTGCACGAGACTGGGCTGATCGGCTCGCTGCGCTGGTGGTACG